>NZ_JANDMF010000073.1:0-20404 GCF_031626875.1 Clostridium sp. SHJSY1 | reverse complement strand
AAAATGGGGGGAATCACTAAAAAAACATTTAAAAAAAGAGCATAACCATGGGCTTTATCGAGTTTCCGTGAGTGCTCAAATGTTAAGAGGGGGAAACGCAGTGGATATATATAAAGCACTTAAACGTGAGAAGAAGCTACACAAAATGTTTTATATAACTATGACATCAATAGCAATAATATTACCTTTAGCTGTGTTCTTAACAGGACTTAATACATTTATTTATATTAGTTACTTATTAGTTATTGAATTTTTAATAGGAATAACAGTCTTAAGAAAAACAAATATTACAAAGCTTTCTTATCTATGTAATAATAATAGGTTAAAAATAAAAGGTGGATTATTTGGAAAAGAAAGTTTGATTTTTTGTGATAAAGTTGTACTAGTACATACAGAAAAGATGGATCAAGAAATGGAAATAATAATAATAACATCCGTAAATTTTAAAAATAGAGCTTTAAAACCAGTTATGAAATCCTTTCTTAAAAGATATCCTGTAATTAGAAAAGAATATTCAAGAATAGAAGAAAAAAATGAAAATTCTCATTTCTATTTTCAAGTAATAAGGAGAGGTGAACTAAATAAGTACATGTTATTAGATGTCATTTATAAAAATTGTGTTAAAGCAGTATATACAGAAGAGAGCATACAGAATATAAAAATAGCTAGAGGACAAACTCTAGCATAAGGAAAGATGGTGTTAACTTTGAAAACAAAAATAGCTATAGTTAAGGATGTACATAAGAATTTAGAAGATATAAAAGAGGCAGCAGAGAGAATAAAAGAAGGAAAAACTGTAGTATTTCCAACAGAAACAGTTTATGGACTAGGTGCAGATGCTTTAAATGAAGATGCTGTTAAAGCTATTTTTAAAGCAAAAGGAAGACCTCAAGATAATCCTTTAATAATACATGTTGCTTCTAAAAATATAGATGATTTTGCTAAAGAAGTCCCAGTAGTAGCAAGGGAGATGATGGATAAATTTTGGCCAGGACCTCTTACTATAATATTAAAGAAAAAAGATGTAATCCCAAATGTAACAAGTGCTGATTTGGATAGCATTGGAATAAGAATGCCAGCTAATGAAATAGCATTAAAGTTAATTGAATTTGCCAAAACTCCTATAGCTGCCCCTTCAGCAAATATAAGCGGAAGGCCAAGCCCAACAGATGTTGAAAGGTGTATTGAGGATTTATCAGAGAAAGTAGATTTTATTATTGGAGGAGAGAAGAGTGAAGTTGGGGTGGAATCAACTATAGTTGATTGTACTGTAAATCCTCCTGTTATTTTAAGGCCAGGTGGGATAACATTGGAAATGTTAAAAGGAATAGATAATAACATTGAACTAGATAAAGGAATTATGAAAAAGCCAACAGAAGATTTTAAACCAAAAGCCCCAGGAATGAAATATAAACATTATGCTCCTAAGGCAGAAGTAAAAATTATTTCTGGAGATATAGAAAAAACTATTGAAAAAATAAATGAAATGGTACATTATTATATAGGCGATGGGAAAAAGGTAGGAATTTTGGCATCAGAAGAAAGCTGTAGAAGATATAAAGAGGGAGAAGTAATTTCTCTAGGAAGTATATATAAACTTGAAGAAGTTGCACATAATTTATTTGAAGCTCTTAGAAGTTTTGATGATATAGGTGTAGATATAATACTTTCAGAAGCTTTTGAAGAAAAAGGTGTTGGTATTGCTATTATGAATAGACTTAAAAAAGCTGCTGGTTATGATATATTAAAAATTTATTAAGACAGTTGTTCTTTTAACTTTTGTTTAGTAAATTAATTTTTTTGAAATATTAATTTACTAAAACAATGCTATTATCTTATTAGATAATAGAAAGAGTCAGTGTCTTTATTTTTGTGTATAATAAATTTATACAGATTATTTAAGTTTTTAGTTAAGAAGATTTTAGGAGGGAAAATACGATGAAGATTGCTTTAGGTGCAGACCATGGTGGTTATGAATTAAAAGAAGAAATAAGTAAATATCTAAAAGAAAATGGATATGAAACAAAGGATTTTGGTACTTACTCAACAGAATCTTGTGATTATGCTGATTATTCTTTAAAAGTTGCTGAAGCTGTGGCTAATAAAGAGTTTGATTTTGGAATATTAATATGTGGAACAGGAATTGGGATTAGTATAGCAGCAAATAAAGTACCTGGAATAAGAGCTGCTTTGTGTTCAGATACATTTAGTGCACATGCTACAAGAGAGCATAATGATGCTAATATATTGACTATGGGGCAAAGAGTGGTAGGAACTGGATTAGCTTTAGATATAGTTAAAATATTTTTAGAATCTAAATTTGAAGGTGATAGACACCAAAGAAGAATAGATAAAATATCTGATATTGAAAAAAAATATAACAAATAGACGGAGGGGAAAAGATGAGTACAGTAATTGAAGTAAATCATCCATTAGTATTACATAAGTTAGCTTTTATAAGAAATAAGGAAACAGGATCAAAAGAATTTAGAGATTTAGTTAGTGAAGTTTCTACACTTTTAGCTTATGAAGTAACGAGAAACTTAAGTATGGAGGAAGTTGAAATAGAAACTCCAATTTGCAAGACGAAATGCAAAATGTTAGAAGGAAAGAAATTAGCTATAGTTCCAATATTAAGAGCAGGACTAGGAATGGTTGATGGTATGCTTAAATTAGTTCCAGCTGCAAAGGTTGGACATATTGGATTGTATAGAGATGAAAAAACTTTAAAACCAGTTGAATATTTTTGTAAGCTACCAGAAGATATTGCTGAAAGAGAGATTATTGTTGTAGACCCAATGCTTGCAACAGGCGGATCAGCTATAGATGCATTAACAATGTTAAAGAAGAGAGGGGCTGTAAATTTAAGACTTGCATGTCTTATAGGAGCGCCTGAGGGAATAGAAGCAATACAAAAAGCACATCCAGATGTTGATATTTATATTGCATCAGTAGATGAAAAGCTTAATGAGAATGGATATATTGTTCCAGGTCTTGGAGATGCTGGAGATAGATTATTTGGTACTAAATAATTTGGGGGGTTAATAAGAATATCAGATGTTCTTATTAATCCCTTTAAATATGTAACTCTCATAAATCTAGTATTTAACTTGAATAGAGAGTATAATAGTATAAATATCTGATTTAAGAGAGAGGTACAGTATGAATAGAAAAGATAAGATTAACTATTACTTAGATATAGCAGAAACTGTCTTGGAGAGAGGAACCTGTCTTAGAAGAAATTATGGATCAATTATAGTAAAAAATGATGAAATAATTTCAACTGGTTATACAGGAGCTCCAAGAGGAAGAAAGAATTGTAATGACTTGGGTTTTTGCAAGAGAGATAAAATGAATGTACCTAGAGGGACACAATATGAACTTTGTCGTTCAGTACATTCAGAAGCCAATGCTATAATAAGTGCTTCACGTAGAGATATGATAGGAGCAACTTTATATTTAGTAGGAAAAGAAATGAAGACAAAGGAATTGGTTAAAGATGCTAATTCTTGTATTATGTGTAGAAGGCTTATAATTAATGCTGGAATAGAGAGAGTAATAATAAGAGATAGCAAAAATGAATATAGAGTTATTGATGTTAATGAATGGATTGAAGAAGATGATTCCTTAGAATCTAATTTAGGATATTAAATGATAACATTATTTAGTATAATAATGTAATATAGGTAAAATATATGTATATTGAGATAATACTAGGAGGTAGTACTTTTGAAAAAGAAGATATTAACAATCTTTGGAACAAGACCAGAGGCTATTAAGATGGCACCTTTGGTAAAAGAACTAGAGAAGCGAGAAGGAATAGAATCAAAAGTTTGTGTTACAGCTCAGCATAGGGAGATGCTTGATCAAGTATTGGAATATTTTGAAATAAAACCAGATTATGATTTAAATATTATGCAAAGCAAACAAACATTAACAGGAATAACTAATAGAGTATTAGAAGGATTAGAAACAGTATTTGAAGAAGAAAAACCAGATATGATACTAGTTCATGGTGATACTACTACAACATTTGGTGGGGCATTAGCAGCGTTTTATCAACAAATTAAAGTTGGGCATGTTGAAGCTGGACTTAGGACATTTGATAAATACTTTCCTTTTCCAGAAGAGATGAATAGAAAATTAACAGGTTCTTTAGCTGACCTACATTTTGCGCCAACTAAAGGATCAAAGGCAAATTTATTAAGAGAAGGCGTTAATGAAAAGGATGTATACATAACAGGAAATACAGTTATAGATGCTATGCTTCATACAGTAAAAGAAGATTATGTTTTTGAAAATGATGAATTAAATAAAATTGATTTTAAAAATAAAAAAGTTATTATGATAACTGCTCATAGAAGAGAAAACTGGGGAGAGGGAATAGAACATATTTGTGAATCATTAAACAGAATAGTTAAGGAAAATTCTGATGTTGAATTAGTTTATCTTGTTCATTTAAATCCTGTAGTGAAGGATGTAGTGTTTAATAAGTTAGGTAAGAATAGTAGAATTCACTTATTACCACCTTTAGATACTCAAGAAACTCATAATTTAATGAATAAAGCTTTTATGGTAATGACGGATTCTGGGGGATTACAAGAAGAGGCACCACATCTAGGAAAACCAGTTTTAGTTCTTAGAGATGTGACAGAAAGACCAGAGGCAGTAGAATATGGAACAGTAAAATTAGTAGGAACTGATGTAGATCAAATTGTTAAAGAAGCTAATTTGTTGTTAAATGATATAGATGCTTATGAAAAAATGAGTAAAGCTGTAAATCCATATGGAGATGGGAAAGCGTCTAAAAGAATAGCTGATGCGATATTGAAATATTTTGAATTTAGTAATAAGGAAGTTGAAGAGTTTCTTAGATAGTTTGTTTAAAATTTAACAAAATCCTATTGAAAAATATCATATAAATGGTATAATTAGAATATGTTAATTGTTTAACGAACATAATATATATGTTTAAGAAACATAATATAAATATAAATTTTTCAATTTAGGAGGATGTATTAATGAGAGAAGTAGTTATTGCAAGTGCAGTAAGAACAGCACTTGGTTCATTCGGAGGATCATTAAAAGATGTTTCAGCAGCAGATTTAGGGGCATTAGTTATAAAGGAAGCAGTAAGTAGAGCTGGAATTAAACCAGAATTAGTTGAAGAAGTAGTTATGGGAAATGTTATTCAAGCAGGACTTGGACAAAACGTTGCTAGACAGGCAACTGTAAAAGCAGGGTTACCAGTAGAAGTTCCAGCTATGACTATAAATAAAGTTTGTGGTTCAGGTTTAAGAACAGTTGCTCTAGCAGCACAAATGATTAAAGCTGGAGATGTTGATGTAGTAGTTGCAGGTGGTATGGAAAATATGTCAGCTGCACCATATGTTCTAGACAAAGCTAGATGGGGACAAAGAATGGGTGATGGAAAATTAGTTGATTCAATGCTTAAAGATGCTTTATGGGATGCGTTCAATAACTATCATATGGGTGTAACTGCAGAAAATATAGCAAAAGAATGGAATCTTACTAGAGAAGATCAAGATGCTTTCTCAGCAGCTTCACAACAAAAAGCTGAAAAAGCTATAAAAGAAGGTAAATTCAAAGATGAAATAGTTCCAGTAGTTATTCCTCAAAGAAAAGGTGAGCCAAAAGTATTTGATACTGATGAATTCCCAAGGTTTGGAACAACAACAGAAACTTTAGGAAAACTTAAACCAGCATTTATTAAAGATGGTACAGTTACAGCTGGTAATGCATCAGGAATAAATGATGGAGCTGCAGCTTTTGTTATTATGAGTGCTGAAAAAGCTAAAGAATTAGGAGTTAAGCCACTTGCTAAAATAGTTTCTTATGGTACTAAGGGATTAGATCCAGCTATAATGGGATATGGCCCTTTCCATGCTACAAAGAAAGCTTTAGAAGTTGCTAACTTAACTGTTGAAGATTTAGATTTAATAGAAGCAAATGAAGCATTTGCTGCACAAAGCTTAGCAGTTGCTAAAGATCTTAAATTCGATATGGATAAAGTAAATGTTAATGGAGGAGCTATTGCATTAGGACACCCAGTTGGAGCTTCAGGAGCAAGAATTCTTACTACATTACTTTATGAAATGAAAAAAAGAGATGCTAAGAAAGGTTTAGCTACTTTATGTATAGGTGGCGGAATGGGAACAGCTCTTATAGTTGAAAGAATTTAGTTTTTGTAAATAAATAATCTGAAAAATCAGTTCAGTAGTAAGTTGTATTATATTTATTACTGAACTTTTTGTTGTAGAAAATTATTAATATTTACATAGTTAAATTTCTATTGGGAAAATTAATATTTATGAGGTAGATATTTTAGAGTATAAAAGAGTATAAAATACCAGTATAACTTAAGAATATAAGTAAAAATAATATTTATAAAAGTGATTTTATAATGAATTTTATGAATTTAATTCTTCATAAGGTGTCAATTGTTTATGGTATAATTTACAGATGAGTATATTGTAAATTAAAAAAATAGTGAAGTTGAAAAGATTTTGCGGAAGAAATTTAATGTGATTATATAAAAAAATAAATGAAAATGTTATCAAAAATTATTTGTATAAATATTGTTTTCAGAAAATTATGAAAAATGATATCTTGGTTAAAAACACATGCAAAAGGAACTGCGGAGAACTTTAATTAAGATATTAGGAAGTAATAGTGAAAAATTCTAACAAAATGGCCATATTTCGCATTATTTGAATAAAATTAAGGTTTTCTTAATATTTTTCAAGGAGATATAATTACTAGGTCGAAAGGATGAGGGTTATAAGATGAGTAAAGAGATGAATAAGCTTATTTCAATTGTAGCAAAATATGATATGATTAGTGGATTATTTATGTCTTTAATTATCGGATTAATCCTTAATCAGCAAATTGCATTAGTTTTTTTACTAGGATTATGTGTATCAACAACCAACTTCACAATAACTGCGTTTGAAACAACAATGTGGTTAGGAAAAAATTCTTTTATGCTAATTATTTCTAGAATAGCTAGAATTTTTTTTATACTCATTTGTGTTTTTCCGTTTATACATAAGTTCGAACTAATAGCATCATATTTGGTTGGTTTTATGATACATTTCATAGTACTAGGCTATTGTATAATATCGAAGGAGGGAAGTGGTAAAGCTTGGAAGCAGTAGAAGCTATTTTTTCTTTTAAAATTGGCAGTTTCACAGCTATAATCGGTAGAGAGATTATATGGCAATGGATAATAATGCTTATTTTAGGAGTAGTATCTTTTCTTTTAACAAGAAACTTAAAAAGAGAGCCTGGTAAAGTTCAAATAGCACTTGAATCTTTATATAAGGCTATAGAAAATCTTGTTAAGGGTAACATGGATGAAAGCTATAGTGGGTATATACCTTATATAGGAACACTAGCAGTTTTTTTAGTGGCTTTGAACCTAACAGGATTAGTGGGCGTAAGACCACCAACAGCATGTTTAGGTGTAACAGCCGGTCTTGCAATATCAACATTTGTAGTTATTAATGTAAATGCATTAAAAAGAAATGGTATTGGAGGTTTCTTAAAGGGTTTAGTATCACCTAGTATCTTTATGTTACCACTAAATCTTATGGAAAGAATAGTTGTACCTTTTTCTTTAGCACTACGACTTTTTGGTAACATGGTTGCAGCTGTAATAGTTATAGATCTAGTTTATAAAGCATTAGAAGGTATAACGTTTATAGCGGGAATAGGAGCACCAATTCTACTTCATGGATACTTTGATGTATTCGATGGATTGATTCAAATGTTAGTATTTACAATGTTGACTGTAATAAATATTAAAGTTACAGCAGAGCATCATTAAAACGAATTTTAAGGAGGAAGTATTATGAATTTGGCACTTTTAGGAGCAGGTATTGCGGTATTATCAGGTATTGGAGCAGGTATTGGTATAGGTATAGCAGCTGGAAAGGCATCAGAAGCTATTGCTAGACAACCAGAAGCATCAGGTAAAATTCAAAGTTTATTTATCCTAGGAGCTGGTCTTTCAGAAGCAACAGCTATTTATGGATTAGTTGTTTCATTAATACTTATGTTTGTATTATCATAAAAATTAAGAGTTAACTTAGATTGACTCCGAAGGGAGGCTATAAGAATATGGAAAAATTAGGATTAGAACCAACTACCCTTGTTTTAACAATAATAAACTTCATAATATTAATATTAATATTAAAGCATTTCCTATGGGATAAGATAAAATTAGCTATACAAGATAGAGAAGATTATATAAATTCTCAAGTTTCAAAGGCTGAGGAAGATTCCCAAAAGGCAAGACTATATCTTGTTGAAAACGAAAGAGTATTAAAGACAGCAAAAGAAGAAGGAAACAAGATAGTAGAAGGCCAAAAAGATAAGGCTAGTAAAGTATATGATGAAATAGTAGCAGATGCTAATAAAGAAGCTAAAACTATTATTGAAAGAGCTAAGCTTGAAATCGATCGTGAAAGAGAAAAGGCTGAATTTGAACTTAGAAAGCAAGCTGTTGATTTAGCAATAGATATATCAGCTAAAGCTTTAGAGGAGAAAATTGCAGATGATGCAAAGCAAAGACAGCTAATAGAAGATTTTATCACTAAGGTAGGTAATTAAATATGTATGAGTATTTAGATAAACGATATGCTCTTGCCTTATACCAAATTGCAGAAGAAAATGGTAAAGTTGAGGAATATCTAAAAGACCTTAGAGATATATGTGATTTGATTGATAACAGTGAAGAGTTTAGCAAAGTTATTAAGCATCCTCAAATAAGTACTAAGAAGAAGAAAGAAACCTTTATTAATATTTTCGAAAAAAATATTGATAAGGATTTATTGGCATATCTATTAGTTCTTATAGAAAAAGATAGAATATCATCTATTAGAGAAAAATATAATCAGATGGAACTAATTCATCTTGAAAAAAATAATACATTAGTAGCTACAGTTACAACAGCTGTACCATTATTGAAAAATGAAGTTGAAGCTTTAAAGAAAAAACTTGAAGCTAAATACGAAAAAAACATTATAATGACTACAGAAGTTGATAAAAGTATCTTAGGCGGAGTTTTCTTAAAAGTAGGAAATGATGTTATAGATGGAACTGTAAAGTCAAAGTTAAATGAAATGAAAGATTTAATGCTTAAGAGAGAATAGAGGTGAGTCTATGAATATAAAACCAGAAGAAATAACTTCTATTATAAAACAAGAAATAGAACAATATGAAAAGCATATTGAAACAGTAGATTCTGGTACAATAATTCAAGTTGGTGATGGAATAGCTAGAGTATATGGACTAGATGATTGCATGCAAGGTGAATTATTAGAATTTCCAAATGAAGTGTATGGTATGGCTCTTAACCTTGAGCAAGATAACGTAGGTTGCGTTTTATTAGGCTCAGAAGAAGGTATTAAAGAAGGAGACATAGTTAAGAGAACAAATAGAATAGTTGAAGTTCCAGTAGGTGAAGCATTAATAGGTAGAGTAGTGAATTCTTTAGGTAAAGCTATAGATGGAAAAGGACCTATAAAGGCTGCTGAAAATAGAGCTATAGAAACACCAGCTCCAAGTATCATAAAAAGAAGTTCTGTTAATGAACCTATTCAAACAGGAATAAAGGCTATTGACTCAATGATACCAATTGGTAGAGGTCAAAGAGAACTTATAATTGGAGATAGACAAACAGGAAAGACAGCTTTAGGAATAGATACAATAATAAACCAAAGGGGTAAAGATGTAATATGTATATATGTTGCGATAGGACAAAAACAATCAACTGTTGCACATATAGTTAATACACTTACAGAAATGGGTGCAATGGATTATACCGTAATAGTAAGTTCAACAGCATCTGACTCAGCACCACTTCAATATTTAGCACCATATGCAGGATGTAGTATTGGTGAGTACTTTATGGATAAAGGTAAGGATGTATTAGTTATATATGATGATTTATCTAAGCATGCAGTTGCTTATAGAACAATGTCATTATTACTAAGGAGACCACCAGGCAGAGAAGCTTATCCTGGAGATGTATTCTATATCCATTCAAGATTACTAGAAAGAGCAGCTAAACTTTCTAAAGAACTTGGTGGAGGATCATTAACAGCTTTACCAATAATAGAAACTCAAGCTGGAGATGTTACAGCGTATATACCAACTAATGTTATATCAATTACAGACGGACAAATATTCCTAGAATCTGATTTATTCAATTCAGGAGTAAGACCAGCTGTTAACGCAGGTATATCAGTATCGAGAGTTGGTGGTAATGCTCAAATTAAAGCAATGAAACAAGTATCAGGTACATTAAGACTTGAACTTGCTCAATATAGAGAACTTGCTTCCTTCTCGCAATTTGGATCTGACTTAGACAAGGATTCAAAGAGAAGAATTGAAAAAGGTATGAGATTAATGGAAGTGCTAAAACAAGATCAATATCAACCAATGGATGTTGAAAAACAAATAGCAATTCTTTATGCAGCAGTTAATGATTTCCTTTCTGATATTAAAGTAAGTGATATTAGAAAATTTGAAAAAGGCTTCTTAGAATATATGGATACACATCAAAGAGATTTGTTAAAACAAATCATTACTGATAAGGAATTAACTGATGGAATTAAGTCTGGACTAGAGGAAGCCGTAGTTAACTACAAAAAGATATTTTTACAAGAGGCATAGCTTTTAATAAAAGCTATGCAATTCTTTAGGAGGTGGACTTATGGGTGCAGCAGGACTGATAGAAATAAAGAGAAGAATGAAGTCAGTACAAAGTACTAAAAAAATAACAAATGCCATGGGGCTTGTTGCCACTTCTAAGCTTAGAAGATGTAGGATTGAATTGAATGCTAATGAAGAATATATGAAAGCAGCAGAACAAATAGTTAGATCATTAGCATCAGCTGAGGCTGATTTTGTAAGTCCTTATTTTTCTGGTAATAATAGCGAAAAAAAATTATATATAGTAATGACTTCAGATCAAGGATTATGTGGTGGATACAATAATAATGTAGTAACATTTCTTGAGAATTTAGTTAAAGATGATATGAAAAATACTCGCGTAATTACCGTTGGAAGTAAGGGGATTGGATATGTAAAAAGAGCTGGTTTTGAAACAGTATCAGAATACATTGATATTCCTGATATTCCAACTGCAAAAGAAGTTAAAATTATTAGTGCAAAGGCATTGTCTCTTTATAATTCAAAAGAAGTTTCAGAAGTACACATTGTTTATACAGAATTTATTTCTTCTGTAAGACAGGAAGTAAAAGATGAATTGCTTTTACCTGTAAAAAAATTAGAAGGTGCTTCTGGAGACCAAATTGTTGAACCAGATTATGAAACAGTATTAACAGATTCTTTAGAAGTATATCTAAAAGGAAAGTTAAGAAGACTTATGTTAAGTTCAAAATGCAGTGAACAAAGCTCTAGAATGACTGCAATGGATGGAGCAACAAATAATGCAAATGATATATTAGATAATTTGAATTTGAAATATAACAGAATAAGACAATCAATTATAACACAAGAAATTACTGAAATAGTTAGTGGAGCAGAAGCTCAAAATTAGTAAGGAGGTACTTTAGATGCCTGGGAAGAATGGAAAAGTTGTCCAAGTAATTGGGCCAGTAATAGATATTAAATTTGAATCTGATTCTCTTCCTAACCTATATAATGCTATAGACATTAAAATGGGAGAAGAGACTTTAGTAGCAGAAGTAGAACAACATATGGGAGATGACATAGTTAGAGCCATAGCTATGGAAGCAACAGAAGGATTAAGAAGAGGTATGGAAGCAGTAGATACAGGAAAACCTATTGTGGTACCAGTTGGAGAAGAAGTTTTAGGAAGATTATTTAATGTTCTTGGTAAACCTGTGGATAATGAAGGTCTAGTTAGCAGTAAAGAATCTTATCCTATACATAGACCTGCTCCAAGCTTTAAAGATCAATCAGTTGAACCTATAATGTTTGAAACAGGAATTAAAGTTATAGACTTACTTGCACCATATCAAAAAGGTGGTAAAATAGGACTATTTGGTGGAGCAGGTGTTGGTAAGACAGTATTAATTCAAGAGTTAATAAACAATATAGCTAAAGAGCATGGTGGACTTTCTGTATTTACAGGAGTTGGGGAAAGATCAAGAGAAGGTAATGATTTGTACCATGAAATGAAAGATTCAGGAGTTATTTCAAAAACAGCTCTAGTTTTCGGACAAATGAATGAACCACCAGGAGCTAGAATGAGAGTTGCATTAACTGGACTTACAATGGCAGAATATTTTAGAGATAAAGGGCAAGATGTACTTCTATTTATAGATAATATATTTAGATTTACACAAGCTGGATCAGAAGTATCAGCATTACTTGGTAGAATACCTTCAGCTGTTGGATATCAACCAACATTATCTACTGAAATGGGTGCTCTACAAGAAAGAATTACATCAACAACTCATGGATCAATTACATCAGTTCAAGCTGTATATGTTCCTGCTGATGACCTTACAGATCCAGCACCAGCTACAACTTTCTCTCACTTAGATGCAACAACAGTTTTATCAAGAAGTGTAGCAGAACTTGGTATCTATCCAGCAGTTGATCCATTAGAATCAACTTCAAGAATATTAGATCCTAGAGTAGTTGGGCAAGAACATTATAATATTGCAACTAAGGTTAAAAATGTATTAGAAAAATATAGACAATTACAGGATATAATTGCTATCCTTGGTATGGATGAATTGTCTGAAGAAGATAGAGCTGTTGTAACAAGAGCTAGAAAAATACAAAGATTCTTATCTCAACCATTTACAGTTGGAGAACAATTTACAGGACTTAAAGGTAAGTATGTATCAGTTAAAGATACTATAAGAGGATTTAAAGAAATATTAGAAGGAAAGCATGATAATATTCCTGAATCAGCTTTCATATTCGTAGGGACTATAGAAGAAGCCGTGGAAAAGGCAAAGACTTTAGTATAAGGGGCTGATAAAAATGGCCAAAACCTTAAAGGTAAAAATAATAACACTTAATGAAGTGGTTATGGAAAAAGAAGATGTTAAAAGATTTACTTCAAAAGCTGTGAATAGTAGTTTAGAAATTCTAAATAATCATGCTCCTATAATTGTAAGTACAGTACCTTGTAAAACAATTATAGAAGGAAATGATGGAAGTAAGGTAGAATTATTTACATCAAAAGGTGTAGTTAATGTTAAAGATAATGAATTAGTATTTTGCTGTGATGCTGCAGAGCTTGCAGGAGATATTGATTTAGATAGAGCATTAAAATCAAAAGAAAGAGCAGAAGAAAGATTAAAGGATTATTCTAAATATGATGTTCAACGTGCTAAATTAGCATTATCAAGAGCTTTAGCAAGAATCGATTTAAAAGAGCACTCCAAATAAGGGGTGCTCTTTTTTTATAAAAAATTAATTTTCACCAAAAAGCATAAAATTTATATATTGTAGTATAGAAGCAAACAGAAGGCTAAATGAATAAAAAAAAATTAACTGACCATAATTAAGAAGAAAGGTGGGGTGTATATGAAAAATAAAATATGCCTTATTCTAGTATTCTTATTTTCCTTTTTAAGTGGGTCAATTAATTCATATGGAAAACAAGATATGGGGATAAATAAATTAGAGTCAAGGATTAATGAAGTTAGTGAGTTTAGTGAAAGTGGCGTTATGGTAAGATATGAAACTAATGATTCTAAAGAAAAAGAATTAAATAGTATTAAAGAAAATATATCAAAAAGATATCTAAATGATTGTAATTCTTCAGAAAATGAGGTCGGTATTAGGACTAGCACTTATAATATACAAGCCTATACTTGGAATGATAATGACAAAACCTTTGTGGAATTAAAAATAATAAATTATAGTAAACAAAATAGTTTATCAAATTTAATGAAAGAATTAACTGAATTACAAACTAAAAATATTTTTGACATAAGATATTTTCAATATATAAAGGGAAAAGTAAATAATATAGATGAGACTTTAGATAATGTAAAGAATATACAAGAGATTACGAACATAAACACCCTAGCAATCCATAATGGTTATGTTGGAACAGCTAATATATATAATGGAGAAAGGGTAAATTTTGCAGTAAGTACCTATGATACAGGCTCTTACTTAATTATTGGGACACCAGTAATATTTGCAACATACTAACAATTCATTATGGAGGAAAATATGGAAAAGATAATAGTTAAAGGTGGAAACAAACTTAGTGGTGAAGTAAATATAAGTTCAGCGAAAAATTCAGTATTGCCAATAATAGTAGCAACAATTTTATGCCCTGATAAAGTTATTATAAAAAATTCTCCTATGCTAGAAGATGTTAATGTAATATGCAATTTATTAAGTGAATTAAATTGTGATGTTAATATTTCTCAAATAACTAATGACCTTACTATTAATACAAAAAATCTTATGCCAGTAGATGCAAATAGTGAACTAATAAAAAAGATGAGAGCATCATTTTTAATAATGGGTCCAATGCTGGCTAGATTTGGGCACTGTAAGTTATCACTTCCTGGAGGTTGCAATATAGGAAGTAGACCTATAGATCTTCATTTAAAAGGATTTAAGGCTCTAGGAGCAGATGTTAATATAGGACATGGAGTTGTTGAAGCTAGTGTTAGTAAATTAATAGGAAATAGAATATATTTGGATTTCCCATCAGTTGGAGCTACTGAGAATATATTGATGGCAGCCATACTTGCTGAAGGGACTACAATTATAGAAAATGCAGCAGAAGAACCAGAAATATGGGATTTAGCTAAATTTCTAAATTCTATGGGTGCTGATATAGAGGGAGCTGGTACTGGTAAAATTCTTATCAATGGGGTAGATACATTAAGAGGAATTTCATATAAACCAATATATGATAGAATAGAAGCAGGAACATTTATGATTGCAGCTGCAATAACAAATAGTATAATAAAAGTAAATGGAGTAAATGAAGAACATGTTAGACCATTAATAGAAAAATTAAAGGAATGTGGAATTATCTTTAAAGAAGATAATGAGAGTATAATTGTTGACGGCACAAAAACTAAAAAACCTATTGATATAAAAACATTACCATATCCAGGATTTCCTACAGACATGCAACCTCAAATGATGAGTTTATTAAGTACTATTAATGGATCAAGTATAATTACAGAAACAGTTTTTGAAAATAGATTTATGCATGTAGCAGAATTAACAAGAATGGGTGGTAAAATAAAAATTGATGGTAGAACAGCATTTATTGAGGGTGTTCCAAATCTTACTGGATGTGAAGTTAAAGCAACAGATTTAAGGGCAGGAGCAGCTATGATTCTTGCTGGATTAGTAGCAGAAGGAAAGACAGAGATTAAGGATATATATCATATAGATCGTGGATATATAAATGTAGAAGAAAAGTTTAGAAATTTAGGTGCAGATATTAAAAGAGTTGTGGAATAAAAAAACATAAAAAGCTATCTATACTGATTAGAAATCAGTATAGATAGCTTTTTATGTTTTGTGAATAATCTTTATAGTTATATGAATTATTAAATATGAATATAAATAAAAGAATGATTCATATAGGAGGAAAAACTGATGCACAATTTAGATATCTTAAATAAATTCAAAGTCACTTTCATTATGGCAGGATTTTTAATAGGTTTCTTAGTAATAATTAGTGTAGGATTTATTATGGCACCTAATATTATTAGTTCAATTAATTCATATAAAGTTAGTGAAGATTCTGTAAAATATGTAAAAGGTGAAGGTGTAGAAATTAGTGGAACAAATAAGGTGAAAATGTATGATACTAAAAAACAGCAAGTGATTGAAATTCAGTTAGAGGATTATGTTGCAGGAGTTGTTTCAGCAGAGGTGCCAGCAGATTTTGGAGATGAGGCATTAAAAGCACAAGCAATAGCGGCTAGAACATTTTACTTTTCAAGAAGATTATCTCCATGCAGTGAGGCACATGGAGGAGAAATATGTGACTCAACTCATTGTCAAGTATATATGTCAAAGGAAGAGAGAATGAATAGTTGGGACAAGTCTGATGCTCAAAAAAATTGGGATAAAATTGTTAGTGCTGTTGATGCTACAAAAGGAGAGGTTCTTGTATATGATGGAGAGATAGTGAAGCATCCACAATTCTTTGCTATAAGTTCTGGAAAAACAGAAAATTCAATAGATGTATTCTCTGATGATATTCCGTATTTAAAGTCTACAGATAGTCCAGGTGAAGAAATTGCAAAAAAATATGAAACAGCAACTGAAGTTAAGAATGGAGATTTTGTCTCTAAAGTCAATAGTGTATATCCAAAAGCAAATCTAAATGAGAAGAACATTAAATCTAGTATAAATATTCTATCAAGAACAGAAGGTGGTGGAATCAAAGAGATTCAGATAGGAAATGTAAAGTTAACAGGGGTTGAATTTAGAAAAATATTTAATATAAATTCTACAAATTTTACTTTAGTATATGAAAATTCAAAAATAAAAATTGATTGTAAAGGATATGGTCATGGAGTAGGAATGAGCCAGTGGGGAGCAAATGTAATGGCCAAGGAAGGAAAGACATGTGATGAGATATTAAAACATTATTATACTGGAGTAGAAATAGACAAAATTAAGTATAAAAATTAAAATAAATAAATTGGTTTATTAAAGAACTATTATGGAAAAAATTCGTAATAGTTCTTATTTTTTTAAATAAAAATGTAGAATTTTGCAACAATAAAATTATGTAAATAATGTATTAATTTATGATTTAAGGAAAGAATATAGTAAGGAGGTGTTTATATGGATAAAAACTATAAGCAAAAAGTAAAAGACTTTTTTAGAAAGGAGGGCTTTTACATTGTATTATTTATTTGCTTATGCATAGTAACTACAGTTGGAACAATTGCTTATAAAAAAGCAAATAATTCTGAGTCACAATCTGGGGTTGCTGATCAAAATCAAGAAATTACCTTAAATGTTGATGATAAAGATAAGGATGTTAGTAGCGAAGTTCCAAATGCTGAAAGAGCAGAAAATACTCAAAAGCAACAAGATAATAAGGCTACTAAACAAGTTGTAGCTAATAATAATGTTAAATTAAAAAATCCTATTGAAGGAACATTAATAAGAGGATACACATATCCAAATCCAGTAAAAATAAATGATAGTGAATTAAGAACTATAGCTGGAATTGATGTTCAAGCTAAAGTTGGATCAGATGTTAAAGCGGCAGCTGAAGGTGTAGTTGAAAGTGTAGGGCAAGGAGATGTACAAGAAGGAATTGCTATATTAATAAAACATCCTAATGGAATGAAGACTAAATATTGTAATTTAGATCCAAAGACGTTAGTTAAACAAGGAGACAAAGTAACTGCTCAAACTGTTATTGGTAAAGTTGGTACATCAGTAAAAATATTTGGAGAAGACTATAGTAAGGAATATCTAAACATACAAGTATTCAATGCAAATAATGATCAGGTAGATCCACTAAAGTATTTATCATATAAAAATAAGAAATAATAAATACAAAATAATATTAATCAGTCATTTTCAAGGAGAAAATGACTGATTAATAAGTAATTTAACTGATAAATCTTGCATAATTATAAATATAGTTAGTTAAGGAGGCAGTATTTTGAAAGACTACATTGAAGAAAGGGTACTACAAGTAGCACAATATATTATTGATTCTAAAGCTACAATTAGAAAAACTGCAAAGGTTTTTGGAGTAAGTAAGAGTACCATTCATAAAGATATGACTGAAAGACTACCTAAAATTAATTCAAGGATTGCAGAAGAAACACATAGTGTTTTAGAGTTAAACAAAGCAGAACGTCATATTAGAGGTGGAAAAGCAACAAAATTAAAATATAAAGCTATTGAATGATAATTGCAATATATATATAATTATCTTTGAAGAGAATATACAAGATTATTGTAGTATTCTGCAAAAGAGATATTGGGAGTGAAATAGATGTGGTTTTTTAGTCGGGGAGCAGAATTAGGAATTGATTTAGGTACAGCCACTGTATTAATATATGAAAAAGGAAAAGGCATAATACTAAAAGAGCCTTCAGTTGTTGCTATAAACAAAAATAACAATAGTATTTTAGCTGTCGGTGAAGAAGCAAGAAAGATGCTTGGAAGAACTCCAGGAAATATTGTTGCAGTACGTCCTTTAAAAGATGGTGTAATTTCTGATTATGATGTAACAGAAAGAATGTTAAATGAATTTATTAAAAAGGCACTTGGACGTAGAAATATAGTAGCGCCTAATGTGGTAGTTTGTATTCCGTGCCAAGCAACAGAAGTTGAGAAAAGAGCTGTTATTGATGCAGCACAAAATTCTGGAGCGAAAAGAGTTCATATAGTGGAAGAACCTCTCGCAGCTGCAGTTGGAGCAGATATAGATGTTACTAAGCCAAATGGAGTTATGGTAGTAGATATTGGTGGTGGGACATGTGATGTTGCTGTAATTTCGTTAGGTGGAGTGGTAGTTAGAAAATCAATAAAAGTTGCTGGAAATAGATTTGATGAAGCAATTATTAAATATATTAGAGCAAAATATAAGATAATGATTGGAGAAAAAACAGCAGAAGATTTGAAAATTAATATTGCTACTGCTTTTAAAGATAATAGACATGTAACAACAGGAGTAAAAGGAAGAAATCTAGTAAGTGGATTGCCAGATGAAGTAGAAGTTTCAACAGATGAAATTAGGCAAGCCTTAGAAGATGCTGTATATAATATTGTTGATAGTGTGAAAACTGTACTAGAAAATACTCCACCAGAACTGGCATCAGATATTATAGAAAAAGGAATATTAATGACTGGTGGTGGAGCTCTTTTAGATGGGCTAGATAAACTGATAGAATTTGAAACGGGAATTAATGTTTATTTAGCTGAAGACTCAGTTGAATGTGTGGTACAAGGTACAGGGAAAATGCTAAGTTTACTAGATAAAATAGATTTTTCATATAATTCCCAAGAAATCACATTAATATTAGAATAGAGAACAAAAGGATTGGAAATTTTATAATTCCAATCCTTTTGGTTTATACAATTACATTTATGCCTTTATTCCAATAATAGGCATGCAAAATTCCACGTGAGATTACTTTGGCCATGTTCAAAACTAAAGATAATCTTATAGAACGTGATGAAAAAAAGTCAGAATTGTCGCTAGCATCTACAATTCCAATGATTGATGCCATACCTACATCAGGAAGTGATTTGCCTACACCTTTTCCAGGATGAATAGCATAGTCTCTTGTATGAATTTCACCAATAGATTTTGTTTCACCTAAACATGCATCGATTCCAATTATACATGCATTAGGATGTAACTTGTTAATTTCTTCTAAGCGCTCATCAATGTTTAGAGCATGAATAGGAGTATCGATAGTACCATATATCGGAAGAGGAAATAAATTATCTTTTAAGATGGTACCAACTAATGGACCAAGGCAATCACCGATACATTTGTCAGTACCTATGCAAACAATTATGGTATCATCTTTTATAAAATCACGTATCCCCTCAGCAATTTCATAATAAGACAGTGCAGATTTATAATGTATTTTTCTTTTAATCACCAGCTCACACCCCCTTGAATAAATATATGAAGAAAAAATTTAAAATAGTAGTTAAAGTATAAAAAAAGAAATAATGGAAATAAATGAAAATAAGGGAGTTGATAAAGTGAAAAGAATATTTAGATTATTAATGATATTAGCATTTTGTATGACTATATATACCATATTTTTTTGGGAACCAAAAGAATATAATAATGATTTAAAAGAAAAAGCAGAGAAGACATCTATTATTAATTTGAATAATATAAATATTGATAACATAAATTTAAAGAGTAAAAATTATAAATCAATATTTAAAGTTAATGAAGATTCATTAGAAAGTAGTATTACTGAAGAGAATAAAGGCAAAGTAAATACAATTATCAACAGTATGTCAGAATTAGATATTAATCGAATTACTAAAGAAAAAAGTAATTCGGATAAAGAAGAAGGAACTAAAAAGATATTTCAAATTTTGAGCAAGAGGTTATCAACAAAAGATTATAAAATCATAAAAAACATATATGAGCCATATATAGATTTTTCTAATATATAAATAAAGTAAATAAAAATTTGAATAGAGTATTAATGTGAAGAAAAATGTATTAAATAATAGTAAATAGAAGTTAATTAGATTAAAAGAGCCTATTTAGGAGTTGAAATAAAAAGTCTTTGAATATATACTAACTATTGTTGGTTCAAGTGCTTTTGAAAAGCAGAAATAACAATAAATACATATGGATGAGTTCCCGAGTGGCCAAAGGGGGCAGACTGTAAATCTGTTGCAAGTTGCTTCGATGGTTCGAATCCAT
>NZ_JANDMF010000072.1:0-21364 GCF_031626875.1 Clostridium sp. SHJSY1 | reverse complement strand
TTGTAATCCTTATCTGAAGGTTTTATCTCTTTATCTAATTTTTCAATTTCCTTATTTAACTTTTCTATTTCTTTACTACAAAATTTCTTAAATTCTTCATTACCACTTACGCTAATTACTTTATTTAACTCATCCTTTGCTTTAAGGTTACAAAGTAATGCTTCTGGCATACGTTCTGCTTGAGGAATATATACCCTTGATCTAAAACCTAAATCTTCAATTGCCCCTTCTCTAATAATGTCTTTATATACTTCACTAAGTTTCTCTTCTTTTTTCTTCTTTTCTTCTGAATCATTATTATCTTTTGTAGTATCTACCTTTAAATCCTTTTCTGAAATATTTAACTTGGACTTTTCTTCATCTGTTAACTTCGACTCAAGCTCTGCCATTTTTTCTTGCATATATTTCAATATATCCTTAATTTCTTCTGGGCAAAAATTTTCACTCTTAAGTAAATGCTCTTTCTCTGTAGCTGACATTGTTTTTGTTAGTTCTGGATTTTTTTCTACTTCATTTATTTGATTTTTCAATATTTTTTTAGATTGTATAAAATCTATCTTCAAATCATTTATTTGATTTTTTAAATCTCTTAAATATTCTAAATCTCTTGAAGGTTCATTTAATTCTTTTGAATATTCTTGTATTGTACCTATCTGCTTGAATAGATTTTCATGCAACTTATTCTTTCGTTCCATGACTTTATACACGTCAATATCTATTTTTAAATTTTTCAAATCTAAACATCCATTAGCATTAATACTATCTTTATATTTATCTTTTATTTCATATATTTTTTTCTTATCTTCATCTGTTATATGTTTTTCACTCTCGTAATTATTTAAATTTATTGGAATTAATGAATGATGTGATTTCATTTCATTATCATGGTATGAATCTTGAATTTTAATCTTACCATGAGGCATAACATTCTGTATTTCACCTCCTGATCCATATTGAAGATTAGCAGTAGTTGGTCCTTCAGCTATTATTATATCTTCATTGGCTAAATATATTCCTGCTTCTGGCTTATATGTAACCTCTCCTGTTTTTTCATTATGAAAAGGTGCAACTTGATATGCTTGACATAAGGCAGCAGCATCTAATTCATAATTTTTAAATTTATCTATTGGTATTAAATAATCTCCACCACCATTTGGTTCAGGTAATTGTACTATAGCAAACATGCTTCCTTTTTTAATAGTAACTTCCTTAACTGAATCTTTTCCAGGATAATTTTTTGAAGCTTGAAAATACCTATTAAATAATACAGGATCTTTATCAAAATCAATATCTTTTCTAGGCAAATTATATCACCTCATTCCAAAAATATTGTATTTCTATTTTAACATTATAAGTTCTATTTCCATTATTAAATTCAGCTTTTCCCCAACTAAATCGATATCTATTATTTTTGTTATCTTTAAAAAGTTCTACCATGAAAAGTAAATTTTTAGAAACTATATTACCAAATTTTCCTTCGTCTCCACTATAATAAGCTTCTGATATTCCTTTTGGATCCACAACAATATTAATTATTACTAATTCTCCTCCAATAATCTCAAATTCAACCTTTACTTCCTCACCATTAACATCTATAAATATTGCTATTGGATGACTTGGACGATTTTCTAACCACCCTCTGTTTTCTTCATCCATTAATTCTATTAAATTAGATTTTTTTATTTCCTCCACTGTCATTAGTGGTTTTACCACATACTTTTCCTCAATTACTAATTCTCCTGTTTCTATATTCACTTTCATTCCCATTTTTCTATCTTCCTTTCTTTTTATGTAACTAAAGCCACTATTTTTTCACTCTTTATTCTTTATTATTTAACAATTTTAAATACTACTAATTTTGCATAAGGCCTCAATAAGTATACTTTAAAAATTATTAAAATTTAACACTTGTTCTTTCTCACTTTACATAGCTAAACAAGTGTTAAATTAAATATTTCTATTTAAAGTTCATTATTTAATAACATCTACTGAAAATTTTTCAGTTGCTGTATTTCCATCACTATCTGTTACTTCATATATTAATTTTTTCTTTTCTCCCACATCATTTAGAATTTCAGGATTTTTAATTTTTATTTTACTTGTCAAATCTCCATCTTCCTCATCATTAGCAGTCACTTTTAAATCTTTGTAAGGATTTAGAATATCAAATTTATTATTTAATTTATACTCTACATAAGTATAATATTGTCCTTTGTTTTCAACATGTATTACAGGTTTTTCTCTAACTGCAATTTTATCAAAATTTCTGCATACAATAATTTTATAATCATATTTGCAATTTATATTATTGTGTGTATCATCTTCATTTATATCAAATCTTTCATGTAGTATATCTTCTATTTTAGCTAATTCTTCTTTTTCCTTTCCTCTTTCTACATCATTCTTTTTAATAAAGTCAGCCTGTATAGATTTAGCCTCTTCATTTATTTCAGCAAATACATTATATTCATACTCTGAAAAAACACTTGTCAAATTTTCTTTTGTTAATGGTAATTTTTCTTCTATCTTTTTTTCTGTTGTTGATGTACCACTACTACCACATCCTGTAAAACTACTTAATGCTATAATTAATGCACTCATTAATATTAATTTCTTTTTCATCTGTTTCACATCCTTGTTTATATTTTTATATGAAAATTTCTATTTATTTTTAGAAATATCATTCAACTTTTCATTCAATTTTTTTATCTTTTCTAACTTTGAATTTTTTGTTGTTTTTAGCTCTTCATTCTTTTCAATGCTCTCATTTATTTTTGTTTTATATCCCTGTATTTGTTGTTTTGTCTGGGCTACTTCTTTATCTATTTGATATTTAACTTGTCCGTTTAATTCCTCAATTTTCTTATTTGATATATCAACAAATTCTAAATTTTTCTTAATTTCCTCATCAATAACTTCAATCTCTTTGTTTATATTTTCAATATCATTTTTTACTATATTCATCATATAATATTTCTCTGATTCAACTTTTAGTTCATTATTAATTTCTATTTTTCTATAATCAAAATACATTGAAGCTGAATATGATTCCTTTTTACTTGCATTTTGATTTTTCGAATCATTTTCTGACCCTTCAGTGTCTATTTGTGATGATTTTTCATATGCTTTTAATGAAATCACCTTATATTCTTTAGGTATATTTTCAATATGTAAAATACATGTATTATTTGTATTAATTATAGGATTAACATTAATTTCTGATATTTTATCATTTTTTGTTTTTACTTTTGCTAAAAAATTAAAATCAGTGGCAATAGTTTCTTTATTACTATATTTGAATTCAACTTCCATAAAATTTTCATTTTGATTATATTCAAATCTGTTTAATGTTATTTTTATAGATGATGAGCCAACATTTATTTCTTGATTAGCAGGTGTTTGCATAATTTCTGAACTATCTGGTAAAACATTTCTTGCATTAAAGAATATAAAATAAGCAAGTATAATAAACACAAAAGAAACATAATAGAACCTTGATTTATTATTTTTTGTTATCAATTTTGCTGTAACCAATCTTTTCACCTCACTTTAATTGAAAAATGGCATATTCTTTAATGGTCTATTAATAATAATATCATCAACAACCCACTCTTCATTAACTAATATTAATTTTAATTTTAATAGAGTTGGCGCAAAGCTTCCAGCAGAACCTTGAACTGTTACCCCTTGCTCTGCAAGAGCTAAAACTGTTGCTGTTTTATTACTTTCACCTTGTTCTTCAGAATAAATATTAATATTTGTTATTGATGATCTATATTCAGTATCACTTTCAAATTCTTCATTAGGTTTTACTTTACTTAACAAATTCTCTGTTGAATAAGGTTTAATTTGTGTATATTTTTTAGAATCATCTCTACCTGAGAAATTAAAAAAACTATTTAAAAAATTTATGCTTACTTCTTTTATTTTTCCTTCTCTTGTTTGAGATTGTATTAAGATTTTAGAATTTAAATCTTCTATTTTAACTTTATATTCATCTATAATTTTATTACTTTCAACTAAATCTCTACTACAAGAAATATAATTCTTATAATTCTTATAATTTAGAATTACTGCTGTTATTAACATTAACAATAATATAGCATTACTTATCATTAATAGTCTAGTCTTATTATCTCTCATTATTAATAGCTCCTTTTATTTAGTTCTCAATCTACCATATCCTATAAAGTCTGATCTATTAAGATATTGTGACACTTTAACCACATCTCCTGTTTTAGGAGCATGAATCATCATATTATTACCTACATAAATTCCTATATGATGACATCCATCAGGATCATTTGCAAATCTAAAAAACACCAAATCTCCTATCTCTGGGTTAGTTATTTTATCACACATATCATAATATCCTTGTGCATTTGTTCTATCAATTTTAAATCCTGCTTCCTTGTAACAAAAATATACCAAACCAGAACAATCAAAGTTATCTGGTCCACTAGCTCCCCATACATAATCATGATTTAAATTTTCATATGCCTTTTTAACAACTTTATTTAATAATTCATTATTCCCAGCTGGAGCAGATGTAGCACTTAAAGCATAATATCTCAAAACATGTTGCACATACTCAGGGTCTCCATAACTTGACCAACCCATTTTTTTAGCCATCATAATCGAAAATTCTTTTGCAACAGAAAGAGAATATCCACCTCTACTTTTGGCATAATCAAAAAAACCAGTTCCATAATTGTAAGTTTGCAATGCTAAACTTATTCCTTTAATATCATCAGGGCCTTTTACCCCTGCTCTAGTAATAGCCGCCTTAAATTCTTGAACTCCACACCAGATTGAATAATCCGAATCAGTAATTCCATTAGGCCATTTAGGGTACCTTGTATTAAACGCACCTTCTGAACTTTGCATAACATCTACCAGTTGTCCACTACTTTCTTGTTGAATTAGTGCTAACATTAATGGAACATATTGTGATACCTGAAACTGATTGGCATACTTTTCTATAGTAGGTCTCCATTTTAGTACATCTGCTGATACATTTTGTACTACTGCATTACCTGTACTCCCTCCATTAGAAGAACCATCTTCATCTAATAGAGCTGCAATAAATCCAAAAAGAATTATAAATAATAAAATTACTGGTAAATTTGCCACCAGTAATTTCAATAAAAACTTTTTTACTTTTTGTTTTATCATATTAAGCACCACCTTGAAATAATGATAATTCCCTATCACTTACTTCAACATGGAATGAAATATTTCCAACAGAATTTACTGATAAAATACATTCTCCTTCTGTTAATAAAGGAATTCTTTCTAATTCGCTTTCACTTAGACTACCATCAAAAACAGTTTTTAGTGTGGATAATGCATTTGTATCTTGCTGCATTATAAATTTGTATTGAGTTAATTCAAATAATGTTTTTATTTGATTTACTCCCTCCATGCTTGTCCCCTCCGGAACGAAATCTCTAATTGATTGTGAAACAAATAGAAGACCACCAAAATACTTTCTTGCTTCTCTTTCAAAATCAATTAAGAACTTTACAGCTAGCATATTCTCAGGATTTATCAATTTATGTGCTTCATCAATAACTATTAAATATCTTACTATATCTTCCCACTTTATTGATTTAGTATCAAATAATCTTTTAAATTTGATTCCATTTTGTAACATATTATCCCATAAAAGATTAAGTATGTTAAACATTTGTGCATTAAATATTTCTTTTTTCATTGATGTCAAGTTTCTAATACTAAAAAAAACAAGTTGTGTATCTGTTATATTTTCAATTGTTGAATGTCCATCAAATAGATAGCCATAATTTTTAACCATACTCTTTAATGTTAACTCAATACTTTCTAATCTTTTAACTCTGTTTTTTGATAAATTTGCTTTTATAATATTATTTTTAATATCAGCATAAAGCTCCTCTCTCACTAAACTTAATAGATCTGAAAATGTAGGATATTGCTCTTCTTCTAGCCTAGTTATATTTAAGTATTCTTCATTTATATCTTCATTGTAAATATTAAATTTTATGTATAATTGTCTTGTAATCAATTCAAATTCCTTACAAATTTCATCTGTAGCATCTGGAGATAAAAATTTATAAAAAGTTGTAAGCTTAGATAAATGTTGCATAAATGATACACCTTCTTTATCTGATGTTTTTAAAACTTGAAGGGGATTTATTATTCCATTAGTTCCATCTAGCGCAATCATTTTTCCATCTAACTCTCTTACTAAAGTCTCAAATTCTCCTGTTACATCAATACCTCTAATTATATTTCCACGACAAGCATTGTCTAATGTTATCTTTTTTAATGTTGTAGATTTCCCTGATCCCATTGTTCCAAAAATCAATCCATTATAATATTTTCTTTGCTTGTCCTTATGAAAAAGATCAAATAAAACATTTCCTCCTGTAACAGTAGTTCCTAAGAATATCCCATAAGGATCATTCAATTTTGTAAAGTGAAAGGGATATCCTCCTGCTATAGTCTTAGCTCCAATTTCTTTCCCTAGTCTCTTATTAGGGAATTTTTTTATTTCGTTTTGACTAAGACTTAATGCTTTCCATTCAAATTCTGTTTCATTTAAAAATATAGTTCCCTTATAACTTAAACCTTCTAATATATTTATTATATTTTCTACATTTTTTTCAAGTTCATCCACTGTCTTTCCATAAGAATATATCCTTATACTAGCCTTTTTAATACTTTCTCCTTCTCTTGAAATCTCATTAAACATTTCTGTCAATTCATTATATTTGGCTTCCGCTGATATTTTTTCTGTTTGATCTTTTTCATTGTAACATCTATCCAACTGTTCCCTTAAAGATTTATTAATATTGTTAATAACATCTGTTTGAATTGTAGGAGAAATATCAATAGCTGTTATAACATTATTTATATTCATTAAATCATATAACCAAAATTCATTAACATGACTAGGGAAATCATAAACATGCACACAAGCCTCATATCCTTCCCCTTTTCTTACATAAGTTTCTTGAAATGATACACCTCCACTTGGCTGGATATCATATATAAATTTGGGATTATATTTTCTTGTTACTTTATTTGGATCTTCCTGCTTTTTTCTTATGTTACTCAATAAATTCACTCCTAACATCTATTTTAGAATTTAAATTATTTAACTTATATAAAATCCATTTCTTTTTCTCTATAGATAAATTTTTTGTATTAAGAGCATTTGGTATAATTCTATTTACTATATTTTTGGCTGAATTTAAAATTTCAACATTTGGCGCAAACAGAAATAAATAATATTCTTTATTGGTTCTATTCCCTTCCAAATATTCTAATTCAGCTTTTTTATCCATTAAAAAACTTTTATAAATTTCATTATTTGTTTGTTTTAATTTATGTTCTAAGTATTCCCTTTGTTCTTGTGTATTTACTGGAAAATTCATTGAGACTAATTTTATGTCTATATTTATTGTTTTATATAATGTATGAAAAATATTTATATCTCTTGCTAGCTCATTTTCAGTTAAAGAGAATATATCTTTTCCTTCAATTTCAATGATATCCATAACCTCATTTTTTTGAATTATGTAATCTTTCTCTATATCTAAAAAAGGTAACAAGTTTGTTACCTTTGCTGGGACCTTTACCTTTTTATTTTTTTTCACTTCATCTCTTGCTTCTTTATTATCTTTCTTAAAAAAATTAATCATAAGTAGCTCCTTTTAATTCTAGGATTTATTTTCTTCTATTTCTTCACGAGATATAGGATGGAATATAATTCTTTCTCTGATAAATGTATAATATATGGCCTCATAATTACATCTATCTGGATTGTGTCTTGCTGGTAATAGCATAAAAATTATAGCGAATGTCGAAAATAAATAATATATTATGGTAAACTTTGAATACACCAAGCTATCAAATAGAAAAACTATTCCCATCCCTACTATAAATAAGAAAAACTCTTTTAAATGCAAATTTTTAAAAATTTTAATTTTACTATTAAGTTCTTTAGGAATTAAATACATAACTTTACTCCTTTATTCGTCTCTAGAATTTGATTTATCCTTAAAAACATTTATTTTATTATCCAAACTTTTTTCTTTAGATGATGAACTTTTTTGTGCCATTGAAATAGATTTGTTTACTTCTTCATAAATTGGATTTGCCTTATATTGAATCTTTACATCATTATTCATATCATTAATACTTTCAGATATACTTCTTTTATTGTTTATCTGTGATTCAAACTTATCAGGTCTAGCATCATTGCTTTTATTATTACTTATATTGGCATTATTAAATTCTTCACCTTTTCATTTATTCATCTCATCATACAATCCTTTATATCTATTTTCTCCTTTACTTGGTACACTGTTGTTGGAATTCATATTTCCCCTGTTAGTATTTGATCCCGAACTTCCATCAGATCCAGAACTTCCATTAGGTCTTGAACCTCCATTAGATCCAGAACTTCCATTAGATCCAGAACTTCCATTAGATCTTGA
This sequence comes from Clostridium sp. SHJSY1, assembly GCF_031626875.1. Taxonomy (NCBI): domain Bacteria; kingdom Bacillati; phylum Bacillota; class Clostridia; order Eubacteriales; family Clostridiaceae; genus Clostridium; species Clostridium sp. SHJSY1. Next base: position 12,881 of record NZ_JANDMF010000072.1, on the reverse strand, counting down.
ACTTCCATTAGATCTTGAACTTCCATTAGATCTTGAACTTCCATTAGATCTTGAACTTCCATTGGATACTGAACTTCCATTGGACACTGAACTTCCATTGGAGCCTGAACTTCCATTCTTTATTTCATTATGTCTTTGTTTTGTATCATGTCTATCTACAGCTTTTTTCCTGCGATTATGAGGTATATCCTTTATTGCTTTTGCTCCCATTCCAACTGCTTTTCCTCCAGCATATGCTCTTGCCATAGTTTGGAATCCACTTTGTAGTCCTGCATCAATTCCAAATAGACGTTCAACAATATTTGGTCCATCTATAACAGCAAATGAACCAGCTATTAGCAATATAATTCTTTCAATACCTTCCATAGAATTACATACCCCTATAAATATCACATAAAATCTAAACATAAATGCAATTAAAAATGTAACGACAAAAATTGATACTATATTTTGAATTATTTGTTTTGTTTTTTGTCCACTACTTATATCCACTGGTGCTATAAGTATTGCTAAAGCTTTATTATAAGCAAGTTCAAATATAAGCTTTCCTAGCTTAAAACATATAAATATCATTGTTATACCTACAGCTAATAAAGATATTATAATATTCAAAAAATCAATATCATATCTAAAATAATGTTCTTCCCATTTAAACCATCCTTTATTTAACTCTTTTATAACTAGAGTTCCACTATCATTTGTAGTAATTTTATTTTCAAACACTTTTTTCTTTTTATATTTACTATAAAGAAATTCAAATCCTGGGTCTACTGTTTCTAGAGCATCTATATACCTTATATTATCTTCGGCTATATCATTACCATTCTTTTTAAACTCTGAAATCTTTTCAGGGTCAAAAGAAACTTTGTCATATTTTAACAAATCTATTATATTGGATTTTATTATGTTATTTGTTGTCTGTTCTGCTTTGTCCCCTTTAGTTACACTCACTCCATTATTAAGTAATCCATTCATCTTTGTCATAGCTTCTGGTAAAAGCATAATAACTGCGATAGCTATTACAGTATTTACTGCTATTTTTCTAAACTGTTTATTTTGTAAAAACATCAATTGATATCCAACAATTATTAATGAAATTGCAAATAACAAAACTATTAATGGTTTAAAGCTATTTATAAAGTCTACAATTTTTTGTTGATTAAAAAGTGTATCAAGTACAAACATCTTATCTAGTATTGCTGATATTCCATCTACTATATAACCTAATAGTTTAACTATAAGCCAACCAATGGATCTTAACGCATGTCCAACAATAGAATTTAAGTCAAAAATATCTGAATATTCCGTTAATATCTTTACTGCTTCATCATCACTCATACTAATCTCCTTTAAACTTTTTCTCTTTTTCTTAAAAAATCATATTACCATCCTCTAAATATAAGATTTGTTAAATCAACTCCAATATGATCATTTTCTATATTCAAATCTCTTATATTTTTATTGGTATCAAATTCTTTTTCCAAGTACTCATATCTAAATTTAAGAGTTGTCTTTCCTGTGTTATATATAGGTCTTGCTACAATTTTATTTCCGTTCTTATCTTGTCTTTTTATAACTCTTATAACTACACTTTCCCCTTCTTTAAGACTCATTAATTCATTCTTATCAAGTAATTCTCTCTTATCTATGCTTTTAGTGGTAGACTTTCCAAATAAAGATTTACCACTTACAGAATCATTAATTAAAGTTTTATTTCCAAGCATTTCAGAAAAAGATTTTGCAGTTGATTCATCACTAGTTAATATGTATATTTGATTACCACAATTACCTACTATGGTATCTTTGTCATCTCCATATAGTTTTCTTAACTGTGCATATGCTTGAATAATCATATTGAATCTTATATTTCTTCCAAGACATACAGTAATTATATTTGCAAATCCTTCAATTGGTGGCATATTCCCAAACTCATCTAAAAGATATACAATTTCTCTTTCACATTTTCCACTTCTTGTTAAAGAAGCCTTTTTTGCTGCTATATAATAAGTTTGTCTTATAAAAATTGAAGCAATTACATGGTTAGAACTATCATAATCTGGTGTAACCATGAATATTGCTATAGGTTTTTTATTAAATCCTATATTCTCCAAATTGTAAGAATTCTTAGATGTCATTCTTGCTATTTCATCAAAGGTAAATATTTGCAATTTAGCCATTGCTGATGCAAAAATACTTGATCTTGTTTCTCCTTTAGCAAAATTACTTGTTGCATATTGCATTTTTGCAATGTCAGATGAATCCCTATTTTCAAAGAATTTATCTAATTCATTATTTCCATCTATATCTTCCTGTGCTCCTTTTTCTGCTAAAAAATTTGCTACAGTATATAATGTTATTTTTTCTTCTTCTTTATTATCTAAACAATCTTTAGTTATAGCTAAAATTATTGCATTTACTAATGATTGAGATGACAATTGCCAAAATTTATCTTTTGCTGTTGGATCATTATATAATGAGAATGTTAAAGTATTACATAACAATTGTGCTGTTGAATACTCTCCATTTTTATAGGCATTTATAATAAGTTGAAGTGGATTATAACTCATACCTCTATCAGGCTCTAATAAATTTAAAATTTGAATATCATAGCCTCTTTCCTTCAGTGTTTCATAACTTGCAGCAGCTAATTCTCCTTTTGGGTCATTAATAATCATTGATGGCTGCTTTTCTGCCCTTGAATAGACATCTATTGTTGGAAATACAAATGTTTCCCCTTTACCTGACCTAGTTGTTCCAATTATAAGATTATTAACTGGTCCATCATCAATAAATATTTTATCTTTATATCGAGATATTACTACCCCTCCGCCACCCTCAAAAGTTTTTGTTTTTTCTGGAATGGCTTTATATTGTGCTTTAAGTTCCTTTAATGTAGTGAACTCACTTGTCCCTTTTTGTCCTTTATTTATATCTTTAAAATTTTTTTTAATACTATAGATAGCTCTTATATCTGCAACTAGTATTATAATTAAAGTCACTAAATAATACATCTTATATTCAACCTGAAATTTAAACATATCATTTATGTCAAATTTCACTGAATTAAAATCTTTAGTATTTAAACTATCTAACAATTTAAATACTAAAGATAAAATTGTATTGGATGCCAATAATATTACTGTAGATATTAATATAACAGCAACTATAATAAAATAATTATTATTTAAATTTTTCTTATTCATATGCACCTCTTCTAACTAAATAGAAGGACAGAAAAATAATTTTCTATCCTTCTATTTTATCTTTACCAATAATTCCTTTTTTACATAATAACTTTTATTTAATTATTCTATTCATTTTAGAAAGATATTTTATCCCCTAAAGAATTTGCTAATACATTTGCTGCCTTAATTATAATAAAAGCTATTGTAGCTGTTATAAATACTTTTTTAGCTGTTGCAGTTCCTCTTTCAGATCCTACAAATAGCATTTCATAACCTCCAAATAAAAGTGCTAATGCATAGCAAACTACTGCTGGCATTTGAAGCCATCCTATAAAACTAGTTATCGCTTGTCTCAATTCTTCCATTTTTATTTACTCCTTTGTTTATAATTTCTTTAATTTTTTAGTTTAATACAATATTATGATCCCTATATTATCCTCCTAATTTATTTATATATAATAGTATTGATATTTATAATCAATACTACCTTCAACAGTTTAACTATACTTTGCAATTATATCTCTGAAATAATTTGCTTTTTATATGGCCTTATTACATTAAGTTTTTTATAAAATTAAAAGGACCCTGGCACATCAAATGGCTTAGCTCCCCTCCTATTATCATAATTTAATTTTCCATTCTCTTTGTTTGCAATATAAGATTGCCTATTCCATTTTATAAATGAATAGACGCTTATAGTTTCATTTTTATTTATACCTATTTTTTTCCCGTTTGCAATTTCTTTTAAATCTTCTTTGTTTAATAAATTAGTCTTTGTTAAAATTAATTCTTCTTCTTTTTTTAATTTTAGAATTTTTTTATTAGTTATCTTCATTTTTCTTTGCTTTACTAATTCTGGTGCATTTCTTTTTATACACTTTTCCACTGCATCTTCTTTACAATTAAGTATTTTGGCAATCGCTCTAAACCCTAGACCTTTTGCATAAAGTTCAATAGCCTGATTTTTATCAAATGTTGGCTTTCTCCCCATGCTGTCCCCCCTTTTGTCGGTTTTTTCATTTTTAGAAACACTTTCCCCCCCAGCTTTTTTCATCTGGAAATTTAAAACTTATTTTTGAAATAGATTTTCTCCCCCTTATAATCTAAATATACTTTAATCTTTAGATTTAATTTTAGAGATGAATTATGACATGTATTTTTTTGTAAATTTTTGTCCATTCAGCTATTACATCAGTATAATATAATATTGAATTTAAACATGTCAATAATTATCATAAGAAAAACTTATATCTTAAGATATTCTTTAGATTGTGCTTCCAAAAGGTGTTATTGATTACCTTATTTTCTTTGTCTTTAATTTTACTGATACCTTATCACTTATATTCTTACAGCTTGTGCACATACATTATTCTACCATCTTCTTTTTATTTTTACAATTATTTTGTTTTAATTAATATTTATTTATTGTAATTAAATTTTTCTATAAAAACCAAGTTTTTATGAAACACTAAACTAACCTCTAAAAACACTAATTACAAATCTACTAAATTATAAATATTTATTAAACCAACCTATTGTGAATATAAAAAAAGTGAATTCAAATAATAATGAATCCACTTTTTTTATATTCTAATAAATTTTTAATAAATGAAATTTTATCTTAAGGAGTCCATCCATCTTTTCCTGATAAAACATTAGCTTTTGTATACTTTGCTGCTTGGCTACTAGAAAGAGCTTTTGACCAAGTTACTCTCTTAGATCTATTAGCTCCAGTACCTGTACATCCATATTCTTCAAGTAAAGCAGTATTGTTTGCATTTCTACCACTCATCTTTAACCATCCTGTTGGATCAACTGGTGCATTTAATTTACAATTAATATAGGATACATGGCAGTAATCTCCATAAGTTCTTCCAAGATAAACTTTCGATGGAGTTCCCCAACTTGGACTAGTTTTTGATGTATAATTAGTATCTTTATTTGCTGTTAATGTACAATTTGAAAATACATATCCATACTTTTGACCTTGAGGTGTGTTAGCCGCTGTGTACATACCACCATCTCTTATTTGATTTAGTGTACAATTCTCAAAAAATGCAGTAGCACCTCCCCATATGAAATCAACACTTCCTTGAATAAAACAATTTTTAAAATAAACTCTAGATTTATCTACTCCATAGCTATATGCACATAAAGTATCTTGTCCACTATAAAAATTACAATTATTAAATGTTGCCCTATCTCCATAAGTGTAAACACAAGAAGCCTGAACATCTTTTCCTGTATCCTTTAAATGACTGTTTTCAAATGTAATATTTTGTGCTATAAAATCATTTGAAGCAACTGTTAATGCTGCACAATCAGCTGAACCATATTTTCCTCCACCAGGTTTATTATCTCCATTTGCAACATTATAGGTCAATTTTGTATTACTTTTATTTTCTCCTATTATACTTATATAAGGCTTGGAAATAGTAAGTTGTTCTTTGTAAGTTCCCTTTTTAACATGTATTGTTTTTCTTTTAGTATCATTAATCTTTGCTAAATAGTTGTAGGCTTCTTTAATAGTTTTGTAATTTCCACTACCATCTTTAGCAACAGTAACATCATAAGTTGCTGCTGAAACAACTTGTTTTGGCAGAATACCTGCTCCTACAATCGCAGATGTTACAAATAAGGCTGTTAAAGTTTTTCTTAAAATATTTTTTTTCATAATATATTTCCCCTCTGTTTTAATTTTATTGATAAACTATTTCACAGGAACTAATTCCCAAAGTTGACCTTGGCCTCCCCAATATGTCCACTGACAAATGTTTGCACCAGGATCTTTGCTCATATTATAAAGATCTACACATGATGTAAAATTTGATGCTTTTGTTAAAATTGCATATTTGTTATTAGAAACTTTAACAATTTTAAATTTCTGCATATCTCCTCCCCAATATTTCCATTCTGCAATATTTGTACCATCAGCTGATGAAGCATTATAAACATCAATACAACTTTTATAATTAGATGCACCTGTTAATATAGAGTAATTTCCATCAGCATCAGATACTAATTTGAACTTTTGAGCATCATATTTATTTAATCCCCATTGTTGAAGATTAGTACCATCAGCAGATAATCCATTAGCAATATCAAAATATAATCCACTTAAAGAATTTTTAATATAGTAAGTTCCATCTAATTTAGGAGATGTTGAAGAATTAGATATTTTTGATCCCCAAATAGACTCATTATTTGCTCCTATTAATGAAAAAGTCATAGTGTTCTTATGTGAAGATGATTCATCATACTGTTTAAAGAATACTCCCTTGTATAAAACACCATTAATAGCCATTGTACAATAATAAGATCCTGATTTTTCTTGCCATGTTCCAACATAATCTCCAGTAATAGTTCCATCAGAATTTAATGAAATCTTAGATGTCTTTAACATACCAATTTTAGCAGTAGTTGCATCTAAACCATGATTTACAAACTCGTAAGTACCAACAATATCATTATTTGAATAACCTGATGAAGATATTGAACTTCCTAGATTTTCATATACTGCTGTTACTGGCCATCCATCTTCATTTAAGAATTGTTGATGAATTCTAACTTGGTGCCCTTCAGTTCCATTATTAAATCTTGTATGATAAACAAGATATCTTTGTCCATTATCATCAATTAAAGCTGAATTATGTCCACCTGACATGTATCCTTTTGAACTAAGTTCTCCATTTGCTACTGATTTTAATGATGAAAATGTATAGTTACCAAATAGTTTTATCCCCTTAGTTGTCTTGTCATCTTTAGCACTTGTACATATTGCAGAATTTCCTTTTGCATCTGTATAAGGTCCATTTATATTTTTTGATCTAAATAGACGAATTTGATAGCCACTAAAACTATCTGTTGCATTGAGACCACAATATGACTCATATAAATAGTAGTACCCTGCTGACTTATCATATACAATATATGATCCTTCTCCACTAGTTCCATACCCTCCTGAAATTTTTGTTCCAAGGTATTTATCTGATGAATTTGTCTTTGTTGCATACGTATAAGAATAATCTCTTAATCCTGTAGAATTATCAAGCTTTAACATAAAAAGCCCACCAAACCATGATCCATATGACATCCATAGGTTTCCATCTTTATCATACACAACACATGGGTCAATAGCATTAGGTCCATATGCTGAATTCCAAGCACTATTTGATAAGTATCTACTATCAACAGTATTTGTTCCTGTAACCTTTTTATAATCTGTTTCACTAGCTTGTGAAGAATTGGTAAATCCTGAATATACCACTGTGCCAGCATATTTATATGGACCTTCTACATTATCTGCAGTTGCAAGAGCAATAGAAGAATAGAATTTATCCCCATTTACACTCATATACATGCACCATTTTTTCATTTTTTTATTATAAATAACATCAGGAGCCCAAAGGTTACCAGTAATATCATACGACTTACTTCCATGAGCTGCCCATTTACCTCCAACAGAAAATATTTTTGCATAATCAGTATTTACATTTGTGGAAAGTGTCTTCCAAGATGCTAAATCTGATGAAACTGCATCTGCTCTATGCGATCCAAAAAGATAATATTTACCATTTGCTTTTACAATTGATGGATCATGAACTGATATCCTTGATGTTGTTAATGCTGCTGCTGAAGCTGTAACTGTATTAATTACAGACATTAATGTGATTGCTAAAATAATTGATGTAATTTTTTTTAATTTGCTCTTCATAATTATTTGATATAAAAATTATATCTTTCTCTCCTTTTTCTTTAGAATTTCTATACTAGTGCATGAATCCAATAATTTATGCACTAGTATATTTTTGATATATCTTAATTTTTTATTGTAAAATATTTTTTGTCTTAAGTGCATAGTCTAATGTATTTGCTAAGCTGCTTGTTAATTTGAAACTGTTATTTGGTTTGGCTATTACTGTATAATTTACTGTACTTGTTGAATCTCCATTTGTTCCAAGAGTTACAGTTGAATTTGCTGCAAAATTTTTTTTATAAAGATTAAATGTAACATCTTTATTATTTGTCATAGTTTTTCCAGTTTTTGTCCATCCATTTAACCATGATGGTACTGGTGTTACTCTTGAATCCAATCCTACATATACTGATAATTCTGATTTTGTTTTAAAAGTCGCTAAATCTGATGTATAATTTTTGGAATCACAGGCTGTTCTTATCCACTCTGAACCTAAAAGTTCACTTGGAATTACTGTAAAAGTATTTGTCCTATCTCCATATACTATATCTCCAACTTTTAATTTTGACTGTACAGACCAATCCCCAGCATTATCTGTATCTTTTACTGATAATGAATCAACATATTTTCCACTTGTAGTTGTTTGCTTTGTTGGGGTTGTTGGTGTGTTGGGATTACTATTCCACTTAAGAGTATCACCTGCAAGTTCATCTAAATACATTTCAAGATTTGTATATCCTTCTGCTGAAAGTTGCAAGCCATTTCTATCTTCTGGATCTTTTGGATTTAATCCATGCTTTGTTTCCCACTCATCACTCATACCATCATGATCCGAATCAGCTGGAGCAGTTCCACCGCTAAGTTTTGGATATCCACCAACATCATCTTGAGTATCAATAATTCCTTTCAACTTATCAGCACTACCTGTATAGGTGTATGTTCCATTTTTAACTTCTTTAATATATCTTTGATCTAAATAATCACTTTTTGGTTTTGTTGCTCCAACATCATTTAATACACTCTTATATGCATCATCAGCTGTTTGAGTTGTAACATATGATGGGAAAAATGGTATATTGCTTCTAACTTGACTAACAGATGAATATTGTGATCCTGCTTTAGTCCAGTTATCTGTATTTGGATCTAATACGGTCTTTCCTTTAATGTCAACCATTTTATTTCCTGAAAGATAAGCCATTTGCATATCCCCTGTTCTATTTTGATCTCCATCTATTGAAAAGAAGTTCATGTTTTGGCTTACTGGTCCTGCTTTATAGTAATTCCCAACAAAATTAACCCTACGAACTCCACCATCTGTTGTACGATCTTTGTAATTATAAATAACATTATTTGTAATATCTAAATATCCTGCATAGTGTATTGCATCTTGCTCAAACCCACCAGCTAAAGAAAAGTTTCTTCCAGTACAATTTGTAAGTAAATTATGATGGAAACTCCCTATATTTCCGCTAATTGAAGCTGCGAATGAGTGACGTTGAGTTCCTGAATGATCAGGATTTGAATCATTATAATGAACTGAATTATTTAATGCTTCTGCTATTATATTTTTTTGGAAAGTAATATTATGAGCTCCTCTTGAGCTTGTCCCTTCATCAATTGACCATGCTATAGAACAATGATCAATTATACTATTATTTGAACCAGCCATTCCCATTCCATCTAAAGATTTACCTCCAACATCACCTACTCTCAACCTAACATGTCTTATTATTGTGTCAGTTGTAGATGCAAGTCCAAAAGGTTGTTGTATTAATGTAATACCATCACCAGGAGCTGTTTGTCCTGCTACATAAACATCACCACCATCATTTGGTACTGTAAGTCTGCTTTTTAAAGTAATAACTCCACCTACTCTAAAAACTACTACTCTAGGTCCTTTTTCAACTTCTAAAGCTTGGCGAAGACTTCCTGGTCCTGAATCATTTAAGTTAGTAACCTCAATAACTCTTCCTCCACGTCCTCCTCTTGCATATCGTCCATATCCTTCTGCCCCTGGAAAAGCAAGGTGTGCAACTCTAAATGTATTCACAGCTCCTTTTGTAACAGTTCCATCTGAATTTCTTTCATCTACACGCCAATAATATGTGTTCACATGTGAAAGCCCATTTAACTTATAGCTTGTACCTTTTTGATTTCCTTTAAATAATGATGACTTAGTATTTGCAGTATTTACTGAATCAAAATCTGTCCCTAGATATACATCATGGCTAATTGCACCTTCTCCTTCTTTCCATGATAACCCATTTTCCTGTAAAAAATGTTCATCTCCATTTGCTGGGCTTGGTTTTGATATTGATTTAAATGGATTAACACCATCAACTTCAAATGCATTTAATACTGCATTGTTAAATGTTCCATTCCCCTCTGGTTTTATTAAAACCTGAACAGTTTTTCCTGATGTTGCATTAAATGAAACATAAGCTCTTCCTGCAGCATCATCATCTGTAACCCTTGTAGGTCCTTTTATTCCTTTTGCTTTTACAGTTCCATCAACTGATAAGGACATAGTACTCCCTTTGACATTGTCATAAAAACTATGCCATGTTGTAAGGGTATGTGTTCCTGCTGAAAGTCCTGTTATTTCTAATTTTATAACTCCTCCAGAAGTAGAATTATCAACAGTTAATCCATCAAGTGTTTTGGTTGGACTATTAAGTGATGATTGTATTAAGCCCTTATACCAACCTGCTTTTATTCCACTTCCAGTACTTCCCCCATTACTAACTTTGAATTTAACACCATTATAGGTGGTTTCTGCTGAATTTCCATTATTAACCACCCAATTATTCCAGGAATCAGTATACATATCTGTACGTCCATTAGTATTAGGACCTATATCTACCTTTATTGATTTATCAGTAGTAGCTGCTTTTACTTGATTATCTTGAACAACTACCATAGTAAGAGTAATTGACATAGCAGCTAATATACATGCAACTTTTTTTAAAACCATTGACCTTCTCATCATTTCTCAAATCCCCCTTATTCCCACTCTAAAAATTATTAGTTAAATATATATTAGGTTTAGGTGCACTTTTCATATCTGTCCCTATAAAGAAGCTTGGGTGTGGCGGTTGATTATATGCACTATTTTGAGATGCAATAGATTCTCTATATTGTGAATCATGCATTAATGTGTATATTCTATAATTTGTCAAATCAGTAGTTGAATATATGCGTAGTGCTGAACTATCATCTGTCTTCCAAATTATCTCTTCACGCCAATCTCCTAATATATCTGCTTGCAATACTGGTGTTGCTTTTGTTGTATTATTTGATGAACATCCAGTAGCTGTTAAAATATTCTTTCTTTTATTATTAATGTAATCCCATTTATCTATTTTATTGCTATCTACAAGTTCACGGCTTAAATCTCCATCCCACCATGCTGCAAAGTTAATTGATGGTGTACTACTTGAAATTTTTTCACCTTTAATACTATAAAGACCAACTCCTCCAGCAGCCCACATTTCTTCTCCAGGATATCTTGGGTCTATATCTGCAGTTAATCCACGACCGCAATCCATATCTCCTATCTTTAAGCTAGTAATTACCTTTCCTGTTTTTGCATCTCTTAATGTTGCATTAGGGCCACTTTTACTTTCATGAACTTGGAAAACTTCAAGTCCATCCCTTGTTGGATCTAAATCCCCAACATGAAGTGCATCTCCATGAGAGAAATTTGTTGTGTATAAACCTTTTCCAGTATCATCTATTGTAGCTGCTCCATAAACAACTTCATCTTTTCCATCCTTATCAACATCAGCTATACTCAAACTATGACATCCACGACCTTTATAATTTGAATTTTGACTACCATCTGCTGTAAAGTTCCATCGTTTAGTTAGCTTCCCATTTTTGAAATCATATGCTGTAATTGCACTTTTTTCATAATATCCTCTACCCATAATAAGGCTTGGAGTTGCTCCATCTAAATAGGCTACCCCTCCTAAAAATCTATCAACACGGTTTCCATAACTATCTCCCCAATCCTTTACTGAACCACGTTCTGGTGAGAAATTAATGGTTGATAAATTCTTACCTGTCTTTCCTTCAAACATTGTTAAGTACTCTGGTCCACTTAGTATATATCCATTTGAATTTCTATAATCTTTACTACTATCTCCAATGTACTTTCCTACCCCATCTTTTGTTCCATCAGCAGTCCTACATGCCACTTCTGCCTTTCCATCACCATCAAAATCATAAACCATAAATTGAGTATAGTGAGCACCAGCTCTAATATTTTTACCTAAATCAACTCTCCAAAGTCTGGTTCCATTTAACTTATACGCATCCAAGTATACGTTACCAGTATATCCAGCTTGGGAATTATCTTTAGAGTTTGATGGATCCCATTTTAAAATTATTTCATATTCTCCATCACCATCTACATCTCCAACACTGCCATCATTAGCACTATAAGTGTATTTTTCACCTTTAGGTGTTGTCCCATCTGCTGGTTTTTGAATTGGAACATTCAAATATGGATTTTGTGAAACTGAAACTGTTTTTGAGGTTGCTTGCTCAACTCCATTTATAACAGAACGTATATAATATTTTGAACTTGCACTACCACTTTTATCAAGATAATTAGTACTTGCTGTTATTGGTGATGATGTAATCTTCTTTCCATCCCTATACACATTAAAAGATATACCTGAACTATCAGTTCCAAACATACGCCACCCTATATACACCCCATTACTAACTTTTGTTGCAATAACACCTCTATCAAGACCTTCCATTTGCCTTGATGAAGCTGCATATGCATAATTTTTTTGTGAAGAAAGATTAAACATTCCCACTCCACCTAATGCTATTGCTAAAGTAAGACCTAATGAGGCTACTTTTTTTCCTTTACTTTTTGAACACATTATATTTTCCCCCCTTATTTTATTAGAGCACTCACGGAAACTCGATAAAGCCCATGGTTATGCTCTTTTTTTAAATGTTTTTTTAGTGATTCCCCCCATTTT
>NZ_JANDMF010000071.1:0-21640 GCF_031626875.1 Clostridium sp. SHJSY1 | reverse complement strand
TTTAACTTATATAATCTGTTCAATTTTCAAAGACCAATTTGTTTGCCGCCCTCAAGCGACTTTCTTATCTTATCACCCTAATAAAATCTTGTCAACACTTTTTTTATTTTTGTTGACCTAACTCATTTAGTGGATGTACCTAATGTTATCATATACATATACTTTATAATTACATTAAATTATATTTATTTAACATTAACTTTATTATTCCTCATAATTCTCTATTTTTTTCAATATTTCGTATATTGATACACTAGAAGTAGTTTATGTACTAAATATAATTTTTATACATAAAAATATAAAAATACTCTACACTATTTTATTTAAAGTAATAAACTTTAAATAAAATAATAATATATTTATGTTATAATATACAAGATTAAAATGGCATAAGGAGGACAATTATGAAAGCAAAATCATTCATAAACAAAATAATGTTATCATTATTATCATTCACTATTATTACATCTGCTTTTTCTGGAATAAATGCTTCTGCTGATTCCTTTAAAGTTGTTACTTTAGGAGCAGATTTAACTCAAGAACAAAAGGATTCTATGTTGAAAGAGTTTAATGTTACTAAAAACGATGCTAATGTAATAGAAATAACATCAAAAGAAGAGTATGCTGCTTTAGGAAAAGTTGCTACATCCGCACAGCTAGGAAGTAAATCAATATCTTGTTCTTATGTTGAACCAACAACTAGTGGTGGTTTAAATATAACTACAAATAATCTTACTTGGGTAACAGAAAACATGATAAAAAATGCTCTTATAACAGCTGGAATTAAAAATGCAGATGTTAAAGCTTCTGCTCCTTTTAAAGTATCAGGAACAGCTGCACTTACAGGTATACTTAAAGGATTTGAAAATAGTTCAAGCGGTGAAAAAATTGATGAAAATAAAAAAGAAGCTGCTAACCAAGAAATTGTAGTAACAGGAGATTTAGGTGATAAAATTGGTCAAGATGATGCTACAAATCTTATAAATGATATAAAGAAAAATGTAGTAAAGAAAGAACCAGAAAATCAACAAGAAGTTGATAAAATAGTTGATAAAGAAGTTAAAGATTATAAAGACAAACTAACTGATGAAGATATACAAAATATAAAATCCTTAGCATCAAAAATTAATGAATTGCACTTAGATTATAGCACTATTAAAGATCAATTAAATGATGTAACTACACAATTAAAAGATAAATTAACTAGTGATGAAGCTAAAGGCTTTTTTGCTAAAGTAGGAACATTTTTTTCTGATATTTGGCATGCAATAACTAACTTATTCTCATAAAAAAAGAGTGGCTAAGCCACTCTTTTTTATTCAATTTCTTAATTAATTACTATTCTTTTTCCTTCCTGTTATAAATAAAGCTCCACCTGATACTATAGCCATAAACACCAATGCCAAAATAGCACCTAATGTTGTTTTATCTCCAGTCTTTTCTGTTAATCCATTTGTGTTTATTTCAACTTCATTCGAACTTGAATTTACAATTTTTTCAGGTACTGGGTTATTAGAAGATACTTTTTCTCCTATTACAAACTTACTGAATTTAGTTGTTTCGAAAGTAAATGTTGAAGTATCATTAGAGAATTCTCCACCTATCTCCTTCCACTCCTTTACACTTTCATCATAATAATAAGCTGTAAGTTTGCTCTTATCTAGATTTTTAAGTTCTTCATCTGTAAGCTTAACTGAAACCTTAACCTTATTTCCTTTAAAATCTTTTATTAACTTTCCATCAGAATCTACTAATGATAAATCAATTAACCTATTAACAGCTTTAAATTTAAGTATATCTTCATATGCATAAATACTTTGATTGAAAGTTACTTTTCCAGAGGATAATGACAATACTTTAGTTGGTAGAATAACCTTTGTATTTGGTGAAATAATATCTACTTCTTTTGATGTGTCATCTATTATTGCTTTAAAATCATTTGAACGTATTGCTTCATAGATATATGGATTATCACCTGATGGTTTAATTGAATTATGAGTTATTGTATCTTCAAAATCCCCATTAATATCATCATAAGAGTTTTGAGAAAGTTTAAATGACTGCTTAACCACATTAGATTTATTACCTGCTTTATCTATAGCATAAGCTTCTAATGTATAATCACCCTCAACATTTAATTCTTCTCCTTTATACTCTTTCCCATTTAATAGCACAATTAATTTAGACTCTTTATCATTAACATCAACAACTGGAACTACTGGCTTATAATAAGTTTGTCCACCGCTAATACCTGAAACTGTTACAACTGGTGCTGTGGTATCAAGATCAATGCCTACTGCACTTGCTCCACTTACATTTCCTGCATAATCAACTACCCGTGCATAAATAGAAGTTGATGCCCCAATTTCTATTTTTCCATCATATTTGATGTAATTTTTTCCATCAAAACTATATTCTATTCTATCTATTTGTTTTTCATCTGTAGTAATTTCTACCTTTGTTGACTTATACTTATATGGTTCACTAGTAACGTTAATTTTAGGTGCATTTGGTGCTACTTTATCTAAAACCACTTTAATATCATCTGAAACTTTATTTCCAAATTCATCTTGAGCCAATAAGTTGACATGATTTAGACCATCATTTAAAGTAATATTTTTAGAGAAGTTCTTTTCTAATAACTTTTCATCTGATATTGGATTATTATCAAAATGTATCAAACAATCACCATTAACATATAAAGAATATCCAAACATATTATCTGTTATTTTACCGTTAATGTTGAATATAGAATTATTAGTGTAAATATTTCCATCCTCTCTTATAAGTGGTAAGTTAGTCACAAGCTTTGGAGAAGTTGAATCATAATACGATTTATAAGCATAGTTTGCTACTACCTTTCCATCTGCATCTTCTGCATATATCTTTAGCAAATTCCCACCATTTTTCAATGCAAAATCATAAGTAAATGTTAAATCATCATTTATCTTAATATTTTGATCATTAATTTTTAAAACTTTTGCATTCTTGTTTACATGACCTTTGATTTTGTATATACCATCTTTAACTTCAGCTGGTTGTATGAATTGTGCAAAACTTAAATTATCTATTGTTACACTTAGTTTATCTGTTGAATCTCCTTTTACTACTATCATATCTTTTACTGTTGTATTTCCTGCTTTATCTGAAACTGATAGTTTAATTAAATTTAATCCATCTTTAAGTTTTACATCCGTTGTTGCTTTTCTATCTATAATATTTAATGGAATATTAGAATCCCCTGAAGTTATACTTCCTTTAACCTCTGTATTATCTTCAACTGAAATATTTAACTTAATAGTATCATTTTCTGTTGTGTAATAAGGACTTTCTTCTCCTATATTAGGATAAACGGCAACTTCTGGTTTACTTGTATCTAAAATAACTTTATATACTTTATCTAACACTAGTTTCTTATCTTTATCCTCAGCATAAACCTTTATTGAGTTTTCTCCTTCTTTAACATCTACAGGTACTTCAAAATAATTATCTTCTATCTCTATCTTTTTATCATTAACAATTAACTTACCCAAATCATTGCCTGCAGTCCCTTTAATGACAAACTTACCATCAGTTAAATCACCATTTCCAATAACCAATCCATCCTCTAATCTTGAAAAGGCTATTGTTTTAAGATTTTCTGCTTTTAAATTAGAAGAAGTAACCCCATAGTTTCCTGCATTATCAATACCAACTAACTCAACTGAATTAACTTCTCCTTCATTAAATGATATTTCAGCTGAATAAATTCCATTAACTTCAGTAATATCACTTTCTTTTAATGTTTGAATCTTCCCATTAATACTTACTGCAAATGTTCCATCTATCCCTGAACCTCCATCATTATCTTTTCCTGTCCAACTTAGCTTATAATGAGTTTTTTCTGAACTATCCTTATATGTTTGAATATCTTTTATCTTAAATTCTGGTTCTTTTGTATCTAACTTAATTGGCAAGTTCAATTCTTGCTCTTTGCTTCCTTCTAGTTCCATTGAGTTTGTTATTTTTATAGAATATTCTCCATCTTCAGCCTTTTCATTTTTTCCAGTTGAAGAATTGTAAACTGTTCCATCCCAAGTTGCTCCACTCAAATAAGTGGCATTACCTTTTCCTGAAGTATAATCTTCCAATGTATTTTTAACTAATTTTGGAGATACATATAAATCCTTTACCACATTTCCATCTTTATCAATAACTTGAGCTTTTACTTCTTTAGAATTTCTTAGCATATATAATGCTGGAAGTAAATTATCCTTCAATCCATCTCCATTTGGTGAGAAAGCAACTTTGTTTTTATCTATTTGCATAATACTATTATTAACTACTGCTCCTAAATATCCGATTTTTCCATTTACTTCAGTAGCTAGTCCAGTAGTCCCAATCTTAGAGTTCTTTTCATCTGTATAATTAGGCAGATCAACTATACTATCTTTATTCCAATCCCCATAGAAGCCCATAAATGGAACTGAAAGTGAAGGTTCATTTGAATCTTCTGATTTAAAATGAATATATCCTTCTACAAAGTTTTCTGTAGCTATTTTATCTCCTACATTCAAAGTAACTGTAATTTCTGCAGTAGAATTTGCTTTAACTTGAACTTTTTCTTTATCAAAGCTTACTTCTGAACCTCCAAGTTCTACTTCATGAATATATCCATTGTCATCTATAACTTCTCCATAAGCTTTTTCTTTTCCTAGATCATAAGTTATATCTTTTGAACTATAATTTTTTAACTTTAAAGTAAAAGTAGTGTTTTTATCGATTTCCTTTAGTGCTGCAGCTGCTTTCCCATCTTTATAAGTTATTGTTACATTATTTTTAATAGCATTTTCTATCTGTACTACCCCTGCCCCTTGCCTTCTTGTTGAATATGGTATTGTTCCAGTAGAATCATACTTATCTGTCATTATTTTAGCTGTGTTCATTGCTGTATTCTTTGCAAATGATACTAAATCTTTTCCACTTAATCCTTTAAGATTTGGATTATTTTTTACTCCTTGAAGTATTAAAGCTTCTGAACCAGCTGTATGCGGTGCTGCCATGGATGTTCCACTCATTATTTGGTATGAATTGTTATTTGCTAAAGAATAAATATCGCCACCTGGTGCAGTTATTTCAGGCTTAAACTCTAAGTCTGGAGTTGCTCCCCATGAAGAAAATTGAGACATATCATTTATATCTGTATTCTCAATATCTGAAACAGAACCATCTGAACTAAATTTATATTCTTTATCTCCACATTCTATAGCATTTTTTATATTTAATGCATCTTGTCTACCTAGACTAAATACAGGTGAAGTTATATTTGATACAGACATCCCCATAGGAAGATTTCCCCCAGCTGCATGATTATATATAATTACCCCTGATGCATTATGTTTTATAGCATTATCGTATTTACTTTGAAATGTAGTTACCCCTCTTTCTATTAATGCTATCTTTCCTGTTAAATCTTTTCCACCAAAATCATCTTGTCCATCTTGAACTACACCTCTTCCACAATCAACTATCTCATGATAATTTTCCAATGAATCTAACTTACTTCCCTCTACATTACTAAAAAACACTTTATTCTTAGTTCCATTTTTAGATTCATAAGTAACTTGTGATAAAACAGTTCTTGTATTTTCCATAGAAGCTACAGATAAAGCTCCTTTTGCTGTTGAAGGTGATCCAACAGTAGCTGTATCTTTTATTCCAATTTGATTCATTGGTTGCCCACTAGAGCTTGTTGTTGTGGATGTTTGTGAGTTACCTGCTGAAATAACACATATAACTCCAGCATCTGTAGCATTTTTAACTGCTATGTTTTCAGGATCTTCATCTGTTGAAAATCCTGGCCCTCCTCCAAGACTCATATTTATAACATCTGCTCCAAGTTTTACTGAGTCCTCCATAGCTGCTAATATATCATCATCCCATGCTGACTCTGTGTTTGGATTATTAGTAAATACCTTCATAGCTAAAAGTTGAGCTTCTGGTGCAACTCCTTTTACAGCATTAAAGGAATTTGTCTCATTCTCATCACCATTTGCTGCTACAATTCCAGCAACATGCATACCATGTTGACTTCCATCATCAATTACATTATCATTTCCATCAGCATAATTATATCCATATGGCACTTTATCTGTAAAATGCTTACCATACCCAAGCTTGTCCATATCTGTTTTAGCTTTAGATTCATCTATTTTTATTTTGCTAGTATCTATCTTTTGCAAATCCTTGTGAGTATAGTCAATTCCAGTATCTATAATAGAAACTACCATTCCTTCACCTTTATATCCAAGGTCTTTCCAAACATCCGTTGCTCCAGTTATTTTCTTTGCAAATTCCATATCTGGTTTAAATGATTTTACTTCTGTAACAGACTTCACTCCCTCTACAGCTCTTAACTTATCTATATATTTTCTCTTAGTATTTATAGAAAAACCATTAACTAAATATCCGAAACTTCTTTTTACAGTTGTTCCTGTTATAGCTTCAACCTTAACAATCACATCATTTTGAGATGATTTAATTTCTTCTTCTTTTACCTTTATTGAGTCATTATATTCTGCACTATTATCTTTTATTGCAGGTGTATCTTCTAATTGAACTATAACTCTAATCTCTTCTTCTAAATTAGAACTTGACCCATTTTCATTAACCACCTTTTCTGTTAAGGAATTTCCTTTAATATATTTTGTTTGATTTAAAATTTTTGCCTCTACTTCACTCTTTAAAACTTGTTTCAACTCATCAGTAGACACATCTTTTCCCAAAGCTGACAATGTACTACTATTTAATGCTATTGTAGTAGTTAATGCTAAAGTAGTAATAAGCGAAATAAACTTCTTACTCTTCATGTTAATCCCCCTTTTTATTCCCTAGTTGTATTTTTTTTGATTTTGTTGTTTATTTTACAACTAACTTTTATCCTTGTAAATATATTTTTAACTTTTTCTGGAAAAAAATTTTTTTTCAAGTTTAAACCGAATATTTTATCAAATTACTTAAAAACTCTTGACAATTTTTACATTATTACAAAAAATAGATGGATTGATTTAAAATTTACATTAAATCAATCCATCTATTATTTTTCTATTTAATCTCTAAGGATATTTAAATCTTCCCCATTTAAAATCTTTTTCATTGTTCTCATTGAACACATTTTTCCACACATTGTACATGACTCTTCATCATGTGGCTTTGATTCAGCCCTGTATCTTCTTGCCTTTTCACCATCAATAGCTAAATTAAACATAGCTTCCCAATCTAAATCAGCCCGTGCTTTACTCATTGCATTATCCCAATTTCTTGCCCCTTTAATTCCTTTTGCTATATCCGCTGCGTGAGCTGCAATCTTTGATGCTACAATCCCTTCTTTCATGTCTTTTAGATCTGGTAATCTTAAATGTTCTGCTGGTGTAACATAACATAAGAAGTCTGCTCCATAAGTAGCTGCTATAGCTCCTCCTATTGCGGATGTTATATGATCATACCCTGGAGCAACATCTGTAACTAAAGGTCCTAAAACATAGAAAGGTGCTCCATGACATAATTTCTTTTCTAATAACATATTTGCTTGTATTTCATTCAGTGCCATATGCCCTGGTCCTTCAATTATAATTTGCACATTTTTTTCCCAAGCTCTTTTTGTAAGTTCTCCAAGAGTTATAAGTTCCTTTATTTGATTAGCATCAGTTGAATCATTAATTGATCCTGGCCTTAATGCATCCCCTAAAGATATTGTCATGTCATATTTAGCACATATATCTAAAAGTTTATCAAAATGTTGATAAAATGGATTTTCTTTATTATTTAGCTCCATCCAGGCAAACAATAATGATCCACCTCTTGAAACTACACTAGTCAATCTCTTATTTCTTTTCACTGTTTCAACAGCTTCTCTATTAATCCCTGCATGTATTGTTATAAAATCTACTCCATCTTGTCCATGTTTGTCTACTACTTCTAAAAATTCTTCAGCAGTTATATCTTTTAACTCTTTATCATAAAAACCTACAGCATCATATATTGGTACAGTCCCAAGCATTGCAGTAGACATTTCAACTATTTTTCTTCTCATTCCTTCTGTTTTACCATAGTTAGACAAATCCATTATGGCTTCTGCTTTCATTTCAAGAGCAACTCTTACTTTTTCTAACTCCTTATCACATTCAGGACAATCTTTTGATATACCAAGATTAACATTAATTTTAGTTTTAAGTCCTTGTCCCACTCCTTCTGGGCTAAGAGTTTTATGATTTTTATTTGCAGGAATTGCTACCTTTCCCTCTGCCACTAAAGATCTTAATTCTTCTACATTCATATTTTCCTTTTCTGCTACTATTTTCATTTCTCTTGTAATGATTCCCTTTTTTGCTGCATCCATTTGAGTTGTATAATTCATTAATAAACCCTCCTTGTTTTTTTGCTATAAAAAAAAGCTTGCCAAAGCAAGCTAAAATCACTACATAATTATATATGTTAATATAGTAAAGTTAATATTGCTTCCCTCCGATGGCATTATCCATATCAGGTTACAAGGGTTAGGATTTTACTCCCTCTCAGCCAAATTGGCACCCCTAGCAAGTTTTTTTCTATTTTATTCTGATTATACTATTATTTACTTTTTATTTCAAGAAATTATAAATATGAATCAAAAAGAATTTACTCCATAACACACTTCTATCTTTTATCACTGTTATAGAAAATTCAACCATACTATGATATTCTGAAATTATATAGATAGGAGGTATTGAACTTGAAAAGTATATATATGATAATTGCAGATGATATAAATGAATCAATACAAAAAGGCGAATTAAAACCTGGATCAAAAATACCCTCTATTAGAAATTTAACCACAAAATATAATTGCTCAAAAAATTCAGTTATAAAGGCTTATGAAACCTTAAAAAATAATCACATTATTTATTCCTCACCTAAAAGTGGTTTTTTTGTGGCAGAAACATTAAGTAGAAATAATGTTGAATGTGATACAATAAATTTTTATAGTGGTAATACTATTATAGGTAATATGAATACTGAAGACTTAAAGCACTGTTTAAAATGGGCTGGAGATATTTATAGCAATTATTCTTTAGAAAGTGGTATTTATGGCATTGACTCATTAAGAGATAGACTTGTTACTCATCTTTCTAACTCTCAAATATTTACTTCTAGAGATAATATTTTTATTAATATGGGCATTTGTCAAACTTTAAGTGCATTAAATATGTTAGAGCTTCCAAATAGAAAAACAACTATTTTAATAGAACAACCTACTTATGCAATGTATATTGAAGGACTAAAAAATAGTAATGTTCCTGTAATTGGTATAGAAAGAAATGAAAATGGAATTGACCTTAAAGAACTTGAAAGAATATTCAAGGAAGAGAGTATTAAGTTTTTTTATGTCATTCCAAGGCATCATAATCCTTTAGGAACTACTTTAAATAAAAGTCAAAGAAAAACTATAGCTAAACTTGCTAAAAAATATGATGTATATATAGTAGAAGATGACTATTTTTCATGTATAGATGAAGATAGAAACTATGATCCTATATTTTCGTATTCTGATCATGAACACGTATTTTACATAAGTAGTTTTTCTAAAATTATGCCTTGGATGAGAATAGGTTTTATAGTCTCTCCTACAAATTTAATTAAATCCTTAAAAAAATGTATGTATAAAATTCATTTTTTCTCTTACCCTACACCTTCCTTATTGTCACAAGCCACTTTGGAAATTTACCTTCAAAGCAAGCTACTTTATAAGCACACTTCATTGGTAACTGCCGATCTAAAGAGCAAATATGATATTTTAAATGAAAGTTTAAAATCTTTAGAATATCTTGATGTAAAAGTAATAAAAAGTCATTCTGGGTTTTACTGTTACCTAGAACTTCCAGAATGGGTTAACGAAGATATTTTAGTAAAAGAACTTGAAAAATCTAAAGTTATTGTTGGACATGGTAAAAGATTTTATTTTTATGATAAATTTTATAAAAAAGGAATTAGACTTAGTATTGCTAGTGTTAGTAATCATGATATAAAAAAAGGAATTTCTGTAATAGAAGAAAAACTAAAGATGTTTTCATGAAATTTTCCATTATAAATGAGGGCATTGAAAAACTATAATTTTTTTCAATGTCCTCCTCCTGTAATAATGTTTTTCTAATCAAATAAACTAAGATTCCTAACTTATTATATGCATAACTGTGCTTAATTCAAATCAATATAATCTAACTCTGCATAACCTGTATTTCCCTTTGCCAATCTAATAATATTGTCGCCAGCTTTAAGATTCACATTTACTTTCAAATCAGCAAATTGTGACCATCCCGAAGTCTTAGGGTAGGTAATAGTTGAAAAGGCACCTCCATTATATGCTAATTCCTGTGTTGAGTTTGTGCCTGTTCCATTTGCATATCTTATTGTCATTGTATAAGTCTTAGTTTTTGGTACTTTTACATAAAAATCTACATAACTATCACTATAATCTATTTGCCCAACATATTTTCCTGCTGATGCATTAGAGGCACTAAATAAGTTAGCTTTATTCACAGCTGAATCCTCTGCTTCATATCTATTAGTTGCTTGTCCATAAGGAGTAATATATATACGATATCCATCATTATTATATAATCCTGAAATAGGCAGTGTAATTTGTCCATCCTTTATTGAATAATCACCTTCAAGTAATGTATTAGTTGTATTTACTACAGTATCTTTATTTACAAAAGGGGTCCAATCAACTCTTATATGTGCCTTATTTCCAAAGAAGGATGGTATATTTTTAATAACAGCATTAACTGCTCCATCCGTTGTGCCACCAAAAAGTACACTTGCATATTTTTTACTAGAATCTACACATGCAAAAGCGTCCACTGCACTCATATCATTAACATTTGGAGGTGTAGTATTTACCATCTTTCCAGACATATCTCCATACCACTTATAGAACCACCAACCACCATTTCTATCCTTATCGTTTGCTAATAAACTGCCTAATCTACCTGGGTTAGGTACATCCCAATAACTTTGACAAGCACTATCAACTTTGAGTCTTTCAAATTTTGCTATTAGTGGAGCTACTGAACCTGGTTTTCCTTCATCACTTTTCCATCCTGGTCCACTATATTCATTTATACTCATTGGTCTTTCTGTTATTCCTAAAGATTTTTCTATGGATCTATAATCATTATAATCTTCAGTAAAATTTTGTCCTGCCAATTGATGCCATGAAATAATATCTGGAAGAGTATTATGAACTTTTTGATATTTCATAAATTCCTTCATCCCTTCATGAGTATAATCTGCAAAAGATGGCCCTATAGTTTTAATAGACGAATCAAGTTGTTTTATTTTTTCTTGTGTTTTACTATAGAATTCACTAAATGTCAAATTTCCTGTAGAATCTCCTGAACTATAACCACAATCAAAAATATTAGCATGACTTATACTTGCATTTTCAGCTTCATATCTAACTGGATTTCCGCCTAATATATCAATAAAATCAAGTTCAGCATATCCTCTAGATCCTTTTGTAAATCTTATAGTATTAACTCCCGCCTTTAAATCCACACTCTTAGTTAATGATTCACTACCTCCACCAACTGACCATGCACTTGTGTTTGGATATGTTACAGTTGAAGCTGCCTCTCCATTAATACTCATACTCTGAGTAGAATCAGAACCTGTTCCATTTGCATATCTTATATTCATTGAATAAGCCCCTGCTTTTGGAACATTTACCCTAAATTCAACATAGCTATCACTATAATCTATTTTTCCTACTATCTTACCTTTCCATGTTCCATCAGGTTCATTCCATAGTTCATATCCATAAACATTTGTAAGACCTGCTGATTTTACGTTATTGACAGTTGTTGTTATCTTATTAAACCAATCATTCAAATTAGAATAATCATACCAACCTTTGTACCAATCTGCTAAACGAATTTGAACCTTAGTTCCCATAGGTGCCACTCTTTGTGCAACTGGTATAGCTCCCCCCCAAGGTTGTTGATATCCAATTACTGCAGGATTATTTAAAACTTTATTATGAAGTGGCAGTATTAAATTATTATCTGGCTTAGTTTCTGTTACTCCATATAAAGACCCTGCCCCCACATGTGTTACTGGCCCAATCTCACTACCCAAATCAACTGTAAGATTTGTAGCTGCATAAGTTTTCATCATTGGTATTGCACTTAGTAAAACTGCACTACATATTGTAGCAACTAATACTTTTTTCATATTAATAAACCTCCTTCTCATCACTTTTAAATTGTTTTTTTATCAAGCTTGTACTGGGTTTTTTTCTTCTAACAATCTTTCTTCTAACTCTCTTTTTATATTACCTTCATTTTTCTCATATTTTCCATAAATCAACATAGGAATGCATGCAACTACAAATAATATTGCTGGTAACCACACAAAACTAAACTCTATCCCAAATAATGAGTTTGCAGATTGTGATTGATTTGCTACATATCCAAATGCGCCCATTATTTGTGCTGGAATAAATCCTCCAATTCCACTTCCAGCTTTAATACAAAATGCACTTCCTATTGATGTTAAAAATCCACTAGCTCTTATTCCAGTTTTCCAATGACCATAATCTACTGCATCTGATAGCATAGCAAATGGCATAGAGCAAGCTACTCCTGACCCAATTGACCCTAATACATAAAAAATTATAACTGCTGCCACATTATGTGCTGCAAAATGTATTGATATATTTGAAATTGCTGCTACAAAAAGTGCACTGATCATTACTGTTCTCTTATTTGATATTTTAACCATAAACGGTATTAATATCATACCAGCTACAGTTAAAATTGATAATGAGCCTACTATAGAGACCAAATATTTCATATTTAAATTGTATTCAAAGTAATATATTTGAGATGATGACCTGATATTGCTACCAATCCAATAAATCAAATTTGCAGTAACTAATAATACCCATGGCCAATTTCCCTTTACTGCTCCTAAACTCTTCTTTATAGGAATAGGCTTAAGCTTACTTACATTCTGCTCTCTTAAATTTTTGAAGGATGTTACTAACATTATTATTGCAACAACTCCAAATATAGCAAGAGTAAGAGAAAAACCTTTTCTATCATTACCTGAACCTAAAACCGCTACTAGTGGTAGTGTTAGATTAGTAAGGAGCGTACCTACGTTTCCACCTACCATTCTATATGAATTTAATACAACTCTCTCCTCAGAATCATCTGATAAATTAGGTAAAATAGATGTTATAGGTGTTGCTATACCTGTATAACAAACTCCTGCACAGATGTAAGTCACTGCTGCATAAACAACTTTCATAGTTCCTGATAAATTTGGTGTTGTAAAAGTTAACCATGTAAATACTGCAAATGGTGCACATAACCACAGAAAATAAGGTCTACTTTGTCCCCATTTTGTATGAGTGTGATCAACTAATAACCCCCAAACAGGTGCATCAATAGCATCAACTAATCTAGTTGCTAATAATAATGTTCCTGCAACACCAACACTTAATCCAAATACATCTGTAAAAAAGTATAATAAATATGTGCTTATTACTACATATAATAAATTCCCTGCACAATCAGTCATTCCATAGCTAATTCTTTGATAAACTGGGACAGATTGTTTTTTTTGAATTTTACTTTCAATTTTTTCTTCTATTTTACTTTCCATTTATACTCCTCCATAATAATTATTAATTACTTGTTTATCCAGACTTTCATTTCACCTTGATTTCTGTTTGCCCAGCTATAATATGGAATAAAAATAATTTCTTTATCTTCATAATTTGGAGACTCTACATTAGATTTATATAATTTATCTTCCCAGCTATTATCTATTATAAGTTTTTTAGCTTTAGTTGTAATTTTAACAACACCACCTAAAAGATTAGGATCAAAATCATACTTATATTCCCTATTGTTAAGTTTAATATGATGTAGATTTTTACCATTATCTACTTCTTCTAAGCAATATATAAGTGGGCCTCTTTGTAGTGCAACTTTACCTAGATCATCCTTAATATGTGGATTTGCTGATATTTCTTGAATTTTCATCTCAAGTTGAATTTCTATTACATCTAAGTTATTCCACTCTCTATTAATTGAAATATATCCTTTTGAAACCTCATAATCTATAGCTTCACCGTTTACTTTAACTGAATAAGAATCACACCAATAAGGAATTCTAAAAGCCATACCAAAATCACTTTTTTTATTAACCCCTACAGATACTTTTACATTTCCTTCCCATGGCAAGTTTGTTTCTTGCTTAATAGAAACTTTATTATTATTTATTGAAACTTCTGCATCATTAGATAAATATAAATGTGTATATATTGTATTTTCAAAAGTAGTATAAACATATTTACCTAAAGAAGTTAGAGTTCTTGCTAAATTGGGAGGACAACATGCACAACCAAACCATTCTGCTCTAGTAGTTTTTACATGACTTTTTGTAGGGTCATATTTACTAGCTTTAGGATCAACTTCTAAAGGATTAACATAGAAAAAATGTTTACCATCCAATGCCATTCCACTAATAGAAGAATTATACAGACTTCTTTCTAAAACATCCGCATAAATACTAGAAGGTTCACTTTTCAGCATACTATGAGCAAAAAATATAAGCCCTATAGAAGCACAAGTTTCACAGTACATAGTGTCATTTGGCAAATCATAATCAAATGTAAATGCTTCTCCATTTACTGTTGAACCAATACCACCTGTTATATACATTCTCTTTTCCGTAATGTTCTTCCAAAGCCTTTTACAAGTATCTAACATTTCTTTATTCTTTGTTAGATAAGCAACATCTGCTAAAGCTGTACACATATATACAAGTCTTACTGAATGTCCTTCAGCAGTTTCTTGCTCTAAAATAGGTTTATGAACCTGAAAATATCTTGTTGAAAAATTATTCATTACTGGTAATATTGCATTTTTATTATTATCTTCTGCTAATTGATTTCTAAGAAATCCACTTTCTTTTCCTCTTTGTTCTAGAAAATATTTACTTAACTTTAGGTAATTCTCATTTTCAGTTGCAGAATATAATTTTGCTAATCCAATTTCTACTTCTTCATGACCATCATATCCATGAATCTTACTTTCTTCTGGTCCAAAATTCCTATCTATACAATCAGCTACTTTGCAAGCTATATCTATAACTTTCTTTTTTCCAGTAGCTTCATAATAGGCTACTGCTGCTTCCATAAAATGTCCTGCACAATATAATTCATGACTTTCAAGTAATCTCTTAAATTTTCTTTCAGGTGCATCAATAGTAAAATAGGTATCTAAATAACCATCCTCTTCTTGAGCTAATTCTATTAAATCTATAACATCATCAGCTACTTTTTCAAGATTATCAGCCTTTTCATTTATCAATGAATATGATACAGCTTCCAACCACTTATATACATCGCTATCTTGAAAAACATATCCATAATGATGTCCACTTTTAAGTCCTGCTGCAATTTTAAAATTTTCAATGGCATGACTTTTTTCTGATGGTATATTATTGTCATCTCTTTCTTTCTCAATTCTTATATTTGCTGAATCGTTTAATACTTTCCACTGATATGGAATTATTTCTTTTTTTACTAACTCCATATATTTACACCAAAAAGAATCCTTAATTTTTATATTCTTTAGTTCAACCTCATTTTTCATATTTTTCATTTAAAATCACCTCGTTAAAATTTGTTATAGTAGGTCAAATCCGACATTGGGTGTTATTATTGAACATCTTCAATTCTTTTCATTTAACTTAAAATTTTTATGCAAATTATCTTTATACCTTTATTTGACATAAAAACTTTAAGAAACTATAATATTATTAACATCTGTATACATTTGTTACCATTATCATAAATCGTTTACAGATTTTAAACAACTTATAAAATCGTATATTTGGTGGTGAAATCAGATATGTTATATTTTAAAGTAAATATAAGCACTCCACTTTCTTACTTTAAATCTGGACAATTCATTAGTGAAAAAAATTGGAAACATAAGCCTTTCATATTTGAAAATGATTATGAAATTATTGTTGGAGTTAAAGGAACTATCTATATTCAACAGGGAGATGAAAAATATGAAATAAATCCTGGTGATGTTTTATTTTTAGTCCCAGGAACTCTTCATTTTGGGTATGAAGTTTCAAAAGAAGGAAGTAGTTTTTATTGGGCTCATTTCCTTTGTAATTCAGAAAAAAAAATATTGAACGAATCAGAAATTTATGAAGAAGTTGTTTCTATATTAGATAAAGAAAAACTACAAGATCATATTCTTATTCCAACTTTTTTTTCTTTAACCGATACAGGAAAGTCTTTTATTTATTTAAAGCAACTACTTCACATAACTAATTCTCCATATTACACTCATTTAGCTGCAAATTATCTAATATCAGAATTGGCAATAGAATTAACTCAACAATTTATAACTTCCTTTAATTCAGCTATCTCAAAAGAAAACATAATGAGCAAAAAATTTTTTGACATTTTGGAATGGATAAGGATAAACATAACAAAAAATATCTCTGTAGAAATGGTTGCACACAAATTCAATTTCACACCTGATCATTTAACTCGTCTATTTAAAAAAAATATTGGAATAAGTACACTAAAGTACATTAATGATATTAAGATAAATAAAGCAAAAGAGTATCTTATAAATTCTGATAAAACTATTAAAGAGATATCTCATATACTTTGTTTCAAAGACGAAAAATATTTTATGAAACTCTTTAAAAAATATGAAGGAGTAACACCATCCCAATTTAGAGATGCTTATCCTAAAACTTATATTAATACAGATTCTTCTGATCCTGAGATTCCAATTCCATATTATTTATTTTCTAAAAAATAAGGGGTACTAAATATATTTTTAAACAGCAAAAAGTAATATTTGATTTATTTATACACCAAATATTACTTTTCTTATACTCATAAGTAAATTCTATTTTTTCTTAGTTCTTTTAGATGTCTTTTCTTTTATTTCTTTAGCTACTTTTTCTTTTTTTTCATATGCATTAATATACATTTGTTTCAATTCACTCATCAATGGATATCTTGGATTAGCTCCTGTACATTGATCATCAAATGCTTGCTCAACCATTATATCTAGTGTAGAGTAAAATTTATGTTCACTTACTCCTGCTTCTTTAATTGTTTTAGGCATTCCAACTTTAGCTTGTAAATCTTCAATAGCATTTATTAATAACTCTACTTTTTCTTCATCTGAATTTCCACCTAAATGCAAATGATCAGCTATTCTTGCATATCTCCATGCAGCATTAGGATATTTATATTGTGCAAATGCTGTTTGTTTAGTTGGGGCATCTGTAGCATTAAATTTAATAACTTCATTTATAAGTAAAGAATTAGCCATACCATGTGGCAAGTGATGAAAAGCCCCTAGTTTATGTGCCATTGAGTGACATATTCCAAGGAATGCATTTGCAAAAGCTATTCCAGCAATTGATGATGCATGTGCCATCTTTTCTCTTGCTTTAACATTTGTTTCTCCTTCATTGTAGGAATCTGGTAGATATTTAAATACCAATCTTATAGCCTCTAGCGCTAATCCATTTGTATATTCAGATGCTAATACAGAAACATATGCTTCAATAGCATGAACAAGAACATCTATACCTGAGCATGAAGTTAATCCTTTTGGCATACTCATCATAAGTTCTGCATCAACTATAGCCATATCTGGAGTTAATTCATAGTCTGCTAAAGGATATTTAATTCCTGTCTTTTCATCTGTTATTACTGCAAATGGTGTTACTTCTGAGCCTGTTCCAGCTGATGTTGGTATAGCCACCATCATTGCCTTTTCTCCCATAACTGGGAATTTATAAACTCTCTTTCTTATATCCATAAACCTCATAGCTAAATCTTCAAAAATTACATCTGGATGCTCATACATTACCCACATAATTTTAGCTGCATCCATTGGTGAACCTCCTCCAAGTGCCAAAATCACATCTGGATTATATGAATGCATAGCTTCAGCTCCAGCTTTAGCTGCTTTTAGAGTTGGATCTGGTTCAACATCAGAGAATACTCTAAAGTCTATTCCTAATTCCTCTAAAACTCTAGTAACATGATCAGTATAACCAAGCTCTGCTAGAACTCTATCAGTAACAATAAAAACTTTCTTTTTACCTATTTCATGCAGTTCTCTTAAAGCCACTGGCAAACAACCATATTTGAAGTATACTTTTTCTGGGACCCTAAACCAAAGCATATTTTCTCTCCTCTCAGCAACACTCTTAACATTAATCAAATGTTTAGGTCCTACATTTTCTGAAACTGAATTACCACCCCATGATCCACATCCAAGAGTTAATGATGGTGCTAGCATAAAGTTATATATATCTCCAATAGCTCCTTGTGATGCTGGCATATTAACAAGGGTTCTTGCTGTTTTCATAGCTACTCCAAAAGCTTTTATTCTCTCAGTTGATTTAATTTGATCTGTATAAAGAATAGATGTATGCCCCATACCTCCTAATTCTATTAATCTACATGCTTTTTTTAATGCTTCATCAAAAGTACCAGCTTTATACATAGCTAATACTGGAGATAACTTTTCATGAGAGAATGGTTCATCAAGTTCTACAGATTCAACTTCTCCAACCAAGACTTTAGCATTTTCAGGTACTGTAATGCCTGCCATTTCTGCTATTTTAAAAGCTGATTGTCCTACTATATTAGAATTTAATCCACCTTTTTCATTTAATATTATACCCCTTACCTTTTCAATTTCTCCTTTTTTAAGTATATATGCTCCTCTTTCATCTAACTCTTTTTTTACTTCATCATAAATAGAATCCATAGCAATTATACTCTGTTCTGATGCACATATAACTCCGTTATCAAAAGTCTTTGAAAGTAATATTGAATTAACCGCCATTTTGATATGTGCAGTATCATCTATAATTGCTGGTGTATTTCCAGCCCCAACTCCTATAGCTGGTTTTCCTGATGAATAAGCAGACTTAACCATAGCAGGACCACCAGTAGCTAATATTAAATCAGCTTCTTTCATAACATTTTGAGACAACTCAACAGATGGTTCATCTATCCATCCTATTATTCCCTTTGGTGCTCCAGCCTTAACTGCTGCATCTAAAACTATTCTTGCAGCCTCAATTGTAGCTTTTTTTGCTCTTGGGTGAGGGCTTATTATTATTGCATTTCTTGTTTTCAATGCTATTAAAGTCTTAAATATAGATGTTGAAGTTGGATTTGTTGTTGGCACAATAGCTGCAATTACTCCAAAAGGTTCTGCAACCTTACTTATACCAAATGTTTTATCCTCATATATGACTCCACATGTCTTCATATCCTTGTATTGATTGTATATATATTCTGCTGCAAAGTGATTTTTTATCACCTTATCTTCAACTATTCCCATACCACTTTCTTCAACAGCTAATTTTGCAAGTACTATTCTATTATTATTTGCTGCTATAGCCGCTTGTCTAAATATTTCATCAACTTGCTCTTGGGTATATGTTGCAAATACCTTTTGAGCTTTTCTTAACTCTTTAATTCTCTTAGTCAATTCTTCTGTATTGCTAACCTTCATAATTTTTCCCTCCCAAATAAAGCTATTAATTATTATATCTCTTTAAGATAACTACTAACTTTAAGTTTGCTATTTTATATTTATCCCATGTACCTAATACTCATATTATGTTCTAGTTGATATTAAAATATTAATAATTGTTTTTGTTAATAGACTTTTAACTAAACATGTATATTTTATTAACAATAATAACCAAAGCATTATTGTATTTTATCAATTTAAAGCGTATAATTTGTACAGGTAAATCTATTAAACGTATAAAATAAGGAGGAATTATGCCAAGTTTAATATTAGAAGGTGGAACATTTAGACCAATTTTCAGCGCTGGAGTAATGGATGCATTATTAGATAACAATATAATGTTTCCTTACTGTATAGGAGTCTCTGCAGGTATAACAAATGGAGTTTCTTATTTATCAAAGCAGCACAAAAGAAATCTTGAAGTTTTAGAAAATTATAGATTAGATAAGAGGTATTTAGGAATTAGAAATTTCTTTAAATACAGGAGTATATTTGGACTTGATTTTGTTTTTAACGAAATTCCTAATAAATTAAATCCATTTGATATGGATACTTTTATGAAGTATGATGGAACTGCTCTAGTTGGAGTTACTAATGCCAATACAGGTAAAACTGAATATATAAATGCTCAAAAAGAATTAGATGATAAATGTTCAATTCTTAGAGCTACCTGTGCCATTCCACTTTTCTTCCCTGCTATTAAATTTAAAAATGGTTTTTATTATGATGGCGGCTTATGTGATCCTATTCCTATAAAAAAAGCTATATCTGATGGTAATGAAAAACATCTTATTGTATTAACTAGACCAAAAGAATATAGAAAAACCCTTGGTAAAGGCAATAAAATAGCCTCAAAAATTATAGGTAAAAAATATCCTAATTTAGTTAAGCCACTATTAACTAGACATGAACTTTATAATGAAACTGTACGTTTTTGCGAAAAACTTGAAGCAGAGGGAAAAGCAATAATCATAAGACCAAATCTTGAACAATCTATAGAAAGCTTTGAAAAAGATATAACAAAATTAAAGCAAGGCTGGCAAAATGGATATGATGCTGCAATAAAAGTAATAGATGAAATAAAAAAGCTGTTCTAAATAAGAACAACTTTTTTATTTTATACCTTTATAATAATTTAATACTATTTTGAAATATATTGTTTAACTATTTCATCATATTTTCCATTATCCTTTATCTTTTCTAATCCTTCATTAAATTTCTTTAATAGCTCTGAATTTTGTCCTTTATTAACAGCAAAACCATAGTTTGCTTTAGTAACCTTCTCACCAGCTATCTTTAATGTAGAACTTGAATCCACTTTAACTTTATAAGCTATAACCGGATAGTCTTCTAATGCAAAATCTGCATTTCCATTCTCTACTGCTTGGAACATAGATGGAGAATCTGCAAAATAGTTTAATTCTAATAGATACTTATCCTTATTGTCTTCGGCAAATTTAGCCCCTGCAGTTCCCTTTTTTATAGATACTTTTTTACCTTTTAAATCACTCTCTCCACTGATTGAAGTATTATTAGAATTTGTAACTATAGATAAACCTGCCTCAAAATATGGGTCTGAAAAATCTAATGACTTTTGTCTTTCATCTGTAATACTCATACCTGCTATTGCTCCATCTATTTGATTAGATGTAATACCTGGTATTATTCCATCAAAATCCATTGGTTTTAATTCATATTCAAATCCTTCTTCTTTAGCTATAGCATCTAGAAGTTCTACATCAATACCTTTGTATTTACCACTTTCTTCAAATGAAAATGGTGCATATTTAGCATCAGTTGCTATTAAATATTTCTTGTTTTCTGTTTTAGTTCCACACCCCATCAATACTGATACTGACATTACTGATACTAAAATTGCAGCTACAAATGACTTTTTCTTCATTTCAAATTCCTCCTCATTAATGGAAAGGGGATGTATCAGATTGGAGTGAAAAAACTTCAATATGATATATCCTTTTTTACTAAATATAAATTTTATTCAT
>NZ_JANDMF010000070.1:0-22110 GCF_031626875.1 Clostridium sp. SHJSY1 | reverse complement strand
CCTATAACTGAAATATTCAATTGAATCTAATAATTATATTAAATCAGAATTATAGAAATTAGTTTTCGTGACTACTCCATTTGTATTTAAAATTTAAAGCCTTACATTTTAAATGCAAGGCTTTAAACAAAATCTTAACTAAACAGTATTCCCCATGCTTTTCATCTTTTCTGCTTGATCTGCTGTGATTAATGCATTCAAGATTTCATCTATATCGCCATCTAAGAAAGTTTCTAGTTTATATAAAGTTAATCCAATTCTATGGTCTGTAACCCTTCCTTGTGGATAGTTATAAGTTCTTATTCTCTCACTTCTATCTCCAGTACCAACTTGACTCTTTCTATCTTCTGCAATACCTGCACTTCTTTCTGCTTCTGCTTTTTCATAAAGTCTAGCTCTTAAAACTTTAAGTGCTTTTTCTTTATTTTTTAACTGCGATTTTTCATCTTGACATGAAACTACAAGTCCAGTAGGTATATGTGTCATCCTTACTGCTGAATCAGTTGTATTAACACATTGTCCACCATTACCTGATGCTCTAAACACATCAATTTTTAAATCTTTTTCATTTATTTCAATTTCTACATCATCTACTTCTGGAAGTACTGCAACTGTTGCTGTTGATGTATGTATTCTACCACTTGACTCTGTATCTGGAACTCTTTGTACTCTATGTACTCCACTTTCATATTTAAGTTTTGAATAAGCTCCATTACCTTTAATCATAAAGACAACTTCTTTAAATCCACCAATATCTGTTTCATTCGCACTCATAAGTTCTACAGACCATCTATTATTTTCTGCATATCTTGTGTACATTCTGAAAAGATTTGATGCAAATAAAGCTGCTTCTTCACCACCAGCTCCACCTCTGATTTCAACAAAAACGTTCTTATCATCATTTGGATCCTTAGGTAATAATAATATTTGCATTTCTCTTTCTAATTCTTCTTCTCTAGCTGTTAGAGTCGAGATTTCTTCTTGCATCATCTCTCTCATCTCTCTATCACTTTCCTCAGCTAGCATCTCTTTATTTGCTTGTAGGTCTTCTGTAACATTTTTATAATCTCTATAAGCATTAACTATTATCTCTAGATCAGCATGTTCCTTACATAACTTTCTCCATTCATTTTGATTAGCCATAATTGAAGGATCACTAATCTTAACAGATAATTCATCATACTTATTTTCTATAAAAGCCAATTTATCTAATAACATGATATCACTCCGTATTTCTTTTTTTCATATCTTTGTATTATATCACAGATTATTAACTATAATCAACTAAGTAAGCTTCCCAATAACCACCCTATCTAGTCCTGATAAATCCTTAATTATTTTAATATCTGCATATCCTTCTGTCTCCATAATTGCTTTAACACTTTCACCTTGATCATAACCAATTTCAAAAGAAAGTATTCCCCCCTCTAATAGAACCTGCTTGCTTTCCTTAACAATCCTTCTATAAAACACAAGTCCATCACCACCACCACTTAGTGCTGTATGTGGCTCATAATCTTTAACATCTCTCATTAAAGTACCAATTTCTTCTTCTTTAATATATGGTGGATTGGAAACTACTATATTGTATTTTTTATCTAGTTTTATTACTTCACTAAGCAAATCACTTTTAATGAAAGTAACTCTATCTTCTAATTTATTTCTCTCAATATTCTTTTTAGTAACTTTCTCTGGAATTTCATAATAATCTATTGCATCTACTTTTATATTTTTTCTATTATAAGCCAATGCAACACCTATTGCTCCACTTCCAGAACATAAATCACAAACTGAAATATCATCTTCATCACCAATAAACTTTAACACTTCCTCTACTAATACTTCTGTATCACTTCTTGGAATTAAAACTCCCTCTTCTACATATAAATCTAATCCAAAGAAATCACATTCTCCAAGAATATATTTTATTGGCATCTTATCTTTTCTTTTATTTATCAGTTTTAAGAACTCTTTTTTATCTTTATTATTGACCTTTTCATTATTATTAGTTATTAAATAAATTTTGTCTTTATTAATAACCTTACCTAATAATAATTGTGCATCTAATCTAGCTGTATCAATTTCTGCTTCTGACAAAATTTTACTACCTAGATTTAACAATTCGCCTATATTCTTTTTTTCTTCTTCAATTCCTTCTGCAGCCATTAAAGATGCTATGGCAACTTCAATTTGATTTCCATCAGGCTCTCTTGTTGTTAATTTTTGAAGTTGTAACCCTGGATATGCAATAATTTTTGCTATCTGACTTTCACTTTTACCAAGCCACTTAATTACTTCATAAGTTATTCCTGAAATAATTGGGATTAATATCACTCTAATGATTAATCTTTCTATGAAGCCTCCCCAACCTGTAAATGAAATTATAATCACACTTACAAGCATTATTAAAAATAAAAAGTTAGTTCCACACCTTGGATGAAATCTTGAAAACTTTTTAACATTTTCTACTGTTAAAGCTTCTTCTGCCTCATAACAGAATATTGTTTTATGCTCTGCTCCATGATATTGAAATACTCTATAGATATCTTCCATTTTACTTATTCCCCATATATAAAGGATAAGTATAATTATTCTTATTAGTGCTTCAACTAAATTTAGTCCAATTGCCGAAAGTCCATACCCTTTAAATAATGTAGCTGCTGCTGTTGGTAATCCAACAAACAATCCTATAGCTATTATAAAAGCTATAACCATAGTAATTCCTATAATTACATCATTAGCTTTTTCTCCAAACTTTCCTCTTAACCAATCTTCAAACTTTGATGGTTCTGTATCTTCAAAAAAAGAGGCTGAATAATTTAAAGATTTGATTCCTATTTTTAAAGAATCTATTAATACAAATATCCCCCTTATAAAAGGAATATTTAACACTTTGTATCTCTTATTAATAGGAGTTACATTTTTGAAATCAATAACTATTTCACCATCTTCTTTTCTCACTGCTGTCGCAAGGCCTTTTGTTCCTCTCATCATAACGCCTTCTATTACAGCCTGACCACCTACATCCGCTTTTCTCATTGAATCCATCCCTTTCAAATTATTACTCTTCTTTAAACTTGTAGTAACACTTCCCACATAAAGACTCATATTCAACATTATCCACATTATCAATAGCTACCTGTTCCCCAACAAAAACAAATTTTCCATTTATTTTTCTTGCATTAAATACTGCTTTATTCCCACACTTACAAATAGTTTTCATCTCTTCTATACTATGTGCCATTAGTAATAATCTTGTGCTACCTTCAAACCCTTCCATGAGAAAATCTGTTCTCAATCCATAGCATATTACAGGAATATTTAGCTTTACTGCTATTTCAAATAACTGATCTATTTGAAACTTCTTTAAAAATTGAACTTCATCAACTAATATACAATCTAACTTTTTTAATTCTTTTAATGACTCTTGAATCATTTCAAATATATTATCTTCACTTTTTACCAACATGTCTACTTTTCTTGTAACTCCAAGCCTTGAAATAAGTTTTTCTCCACCTTTCTTATCAGTAGCAGGTTTTAAAAGTAATACTTTTAATCCTCTTTCTTCATAATTGTATGCAACTTGCATAAGATGTGTAGATTTTCCTGAATTCATAGCCCCATATCTAAAGTACAATTTACTCATGTGTTAATCTCTCCTTAATGTCTCATTACACATGATTATAGCATTATACTTATATCTTAAAAAGTGTTTTTTCTCTTCCAATTTCTTGACTGAAAATAGGCACTATGATATACTCTAGTAGTTATGTATAGAAGTGCACAATTGTGCTCTAATTCGAAAGAGGTGAATTAAATGAGAGAAGGCATACATCCTGAATACCATCACGATACAGTGGTTAAGTGTGCATGTGGAAATACTTTTACAACTGGTTCTGTTAAAGAAGAACTAAAAGTAGAAATATGCTCTAAATGCCACCCATTCTTCACTGGTAAGCAAAAAATCATGGACATCGGCGGTAGAGTTGATAAGTTCAATAAGAGATTTAACCTTAACCAAGATAAGTAAGAATAACTGGGAAAGACATAGTCTTTCCCAGTTTCTTTATCTAATTTTCCAAAAATCTTAGATTTAGACAACAAATAGTGTTAAAATATACTATATATATTATTTTAAACAGAAGTGAGTGGATTGAATGAAAAAAGTTTTAATCTTGACTACCTCAACAGGCCAAGGTCATAACCAAGCTGCCAATTCATTAATTGAAGCTTTAACCGATACTGGCTTTGAGTGTGTTAAACACGATTTTTTAGCTAGTGATAACAAATTTACAAACAAAATAGTAGTTTGGAGTTATGAATTTTCTGCCTCAAAATTTCCATATATCTATGGTTTCTTCTACAAATTAACTGACAATAAATATATAAACAGATTTAATAGTATTTTCTTTTTAAGTGTTGCTTTAAAACTTTCAAAATATATCAAAAAAGAAAAACCCGACTTAATTATTGGAACACATCCCTTTGTAGTTAATATTATAGATATGTTAAAACGTTGGGGAATGAACACTCCATTCATGGCTATAGTTACTGATTTTAAGGCACATTATACATATATCAGCCCTTTAGTTGATGCTTATATTACAGGAAGTAAAAGCACTAAGAATTATTTGATTTCAGAAGGAATCAAATCAGATATTATTTATCCTATTGGAATCCCAATAAAAGAAAGTTTTTTAGAAAACGATATTAACATTCCTCATGTTAAAGATAAAGAATATTTTAGCCTTCTTCTTATGAGCGGAAGTATGGGATTAAATAGTATTTCTTATGTTTTAGATGAATTATTGAACAACAAACATAAACTGAGAATAACTGTAGTATGTGGTAATAATGAAAAACTAAGAAAATCCTTATTAAAAAAATGTGAAAAAAATTATTCTGGAAAGAAAATTCATATCTTAGGATTTTCAAATGATATATCCTCTTTTATGGAATATTCTGATGTATTAATCTCTAAACCAGGAGGTCTTACTGTTACAGAAGCAATAATTAAAAATCTACCAATTATAATACCTTTCGTAATTCCTGGCCAAGAAAAGGATAATGCTAAATTTCTAGAATCTAATGGATATTCATATTATATTGATAATATAAAATCAATAAATTCACTTATTGATGAAATTATTGAAAATCCAGAAAAACTAGAAGAAATCAAAAGAAACTTAAAAGAATTATCTTCTACTTATTCAAACAAAGAAATAATTCATATAGCAAATAATCTTATAAATAAAAATCACCCATAAGTAAAGGGTGATTTTTTCTTAATCTTATCTCTTTGATATATTCATTTTTTCAAAAGTATTAACAAATTCTATATTACTTTTAGTTTTATGAAGCATATTAATAAGATTTTCAGTTATATTCTCAATATTTCCATCTCTATACATTGTCTTTCTAATAGCATATGATACTTCTTTTTCTTGATCTGAAAGTAATAAATCTTCTTTTCTTGTTCCTGATTTATAAATATCAATAGCTGGGAAAATTCTTCTTTCTTGAAGTTTTCTATCTAGATGAACTTCCATATTTCCAGTTCCCTTAAACTCTTCAAATATCATATCATCCATCCTTGATCCTGTTTCGACAAGTGCAGTAGCAAGTATTGTTAAACTTCCACCATCTTCAATATTTCTAGCTGCTCCAAAGAATTTTTTAGGCATTATTAATGCTCCTGGATCTAATCCTCCTGAAAGTGTTCTTCCTGTAGGCGTAAT
Source organism: Clostridium sp. SHJSY1 (assembly GCF_031626875.1). NCBI lineage: Bacteria > Bacillati > Bacillota > Clostridia > Eubacteriales > Clostridiaceae > Clostridium > Clostridium sp. SHJSY1. Next base: position 16,372 of record NZ_JANDMF010000070.1, on the reverse strand, counting down.
AGTTAAATTATATGCTCTTGACAATCTAGTTAAACTATCTAATAATATTACAACATCTTTTCCTTGCTCAACTATTCTCTTAGCTCTTTCTAAAACTATTTGTGAGACCTTTGCATGATTTTGTGGTTCTTCATCAAATGTAGAATAGATAACTTCACCTGCTATACTTCTTTGCATATCAGTTACTTCTTCTGGTCTTTCATCTATAAGTAACACAATTAAAACTACTTCTGGATGATTTGTTGTTATACTTTGAGCTACTTTCTTCAATAATGTTGTTTTTCCTGCCTTAGGCGGTGCAACTATTAATCCTCTTTGTCCTTTTCCTATTGGACATATTATATCCATTAATCTTGAAGAAAGATCTGATGAATTATTAGTTTCAAGTTTTAATCTTTCTGTAGGATATATTGGAACAAGATTTTCAAAAGCTTTTCTACCTCTAGCTTTTTCTGGACTTTCTCCATTTACCTTTTCAACAAAAAGTAATGCTTTAAATTTCTCTCCTTCCTTAGCTTCTCTAACCTTACCAACAACTTCATCACCAGTTTTTAGGTTAAATCTTCTAATTTGAGAAGGTGAAACATATATATCTTCACTACTAGTTAAATAATTTCTACATCTTAAAAAACCAAAGTTATTATTTTCAAGAATTTCTAATATACCTCTAGTTGTATTTGAATCATTTATCATAGCTTTAAGTTGTTCTTTTTTATCCTCAGTTTTTTCTATAGCTCTTACACCTTCATCAGTTCTTGTGTTTAGTGGTTTAGGAGCTATTTTTTCTCTTAATACTACACCATTCTTTTCCACGCTATTTGATTTGTTTAAAATTATTTCTTCTACTAATTCACTTTTCTTAAATTTTGATATATTTTTAATACCTAATTCCTTAGCAACTTCTTTCAATTCTGCTAAGGTCATACTTTCATATTTTTCCTTTGTCAAAATGACACCTCCAAAAAACTTTTATATTTCTAAATGGTGAAAATATAAATCGAATGTATTTGAAATGAAAATAGACATGGTTATTCTTCACTCTCTTGTATTAATTATAGCCTTAATTCTTTATTTTAACAAGCTTTCTTCTATCTCAAAAAACTTGTCTCTAAATTCTTTATTAATAAGCAACTTCTCTTCTGCTTTTCTAACATTATACGAAATGCTCTTCTTACTCTTATAATTAAACATACTCATTATATGTTTTTCATCCATGCATCTATATTTCTTTAACAACAATAAGAGTAAATACTTGTTTTCCTTTTCCTTTAAAAGTAATATAAAACTTTCTTCATCAATTCCATAATATAAAGAAATAGTTCTTAGGATTTTTAAATATCTATCTCCCAACATCATTTACAATACCACCTTTGTTTTAAATATTCTATATTTAAAGTATTTCCACAAAAGATAATATATAAACCTAACTTATTCTTAATAAAAAAACTATCAATGATAGAAATATATTCTCCCATTAATAGTTTAATATATTTTTATTGTGTTCTAATTTTTAAAGAAAGACTTGTATCTAATGGTGCTTGACCAGCAACTCCTAGAGAATAATTTATCTTCAATTCTCCTCCATCATCATTCATATCAACAATAAGTTCTTTAGTATTAATGCTTATCTCTAGCATTCCATATGGTGTTTGATACATAGATATCGAAGGTTCTTCTTTATTGAATTGCATTTTTGTAGTTGTTGTTCCTTCTCTTTCTAAGATTACTTCTTCATCTTGTATAATTAATGTAGTTGTTGTCCCATCCATTCCTGATATTTCTGTTTCTTCATAAATAGCTTTAAATCCACTATCTGTCTTTATGTATTTTCCTGGTGATATTACCTCAATTACATCATTTTCACTCATATTAGCATTACTTATTATACTTATTATAGCCTTTTTATCCATATTCCCCTCCACTTGCTACTTATCCTTTAATAGATATTCATTTATTTCCTCATCTGTAGCTGGCTTAATTTCAAACATATCTTTGAATTCCATCCCAAATTCCCCATATTTAATACTAACTAATTCAGCATCTTTACCTTTACCATACCTAGCTGTTATTTTAGCTGCTAATTCTTTGTCTGCCTCAGATGCTTGTCCTTGTATTAATCCCATAGCTCCCATATGACTTAATGGTAAGAATACTGTATCTTCTTTGTTAAGTACCTTTTTTATAGCCTCTCCTTCTTCTCCAGTTCTTGAAACTATTATTTTTGTCCCTGAATTAGTTAAAAAGTGTCTCCCAAATCTTAAAAGATAGATTTCTTTCTTTGATAAATCACCTTTTCTATCTAAAGCTTCTTTTAGCCTTAAAGAATAATTAGGTTCTGTTAATCTACATCCCCCTGCTGGTGATGGGTAATCTTTAATCCCCCACTCTTCTGCAAGTTCCATTTGTGCTTTTCTGCTTCTTCCTGATATATTAAGTAATTTATTTCTGTCAACAAGTCCTGAAAGTTCCATTTCTGTTGGCTCCAGATTCAATGCACAAAGCGGTCTTAAAATCTTATCTCCAAAACCTGATTCATTCTTCACAGTGTTTAATGCTTGTTTATTTTGGGACATAGGTCTTTGATTTAATACTTCCCCTGTAATTATAAAATCTGCATCAAACTTTTCTAAAATTTCTCCTGAATATCTCATCATCATTGCATGACAATCTACACAAGGATTCATATTTTTCCCACGTCCATGCTTAGGTTTTTTTACCATTTCAAAGTGCTCTTCTGAAAAATCTATAACCTCAAGTCTTATTCCAATTTGCTTGCACATTCTTTTAGCATTTTCCTCACCAAAGAAATAGGATTTAAAACATACCCCTATTACTTCTATACCTTGGTCTTTTATAAGCTTTGCTGCTAAAGTGCTATCTAACCCGCCTGACATCATCGCTAATGCTCTAGTCATAATGTTTACCTCCAAATTTTCTCTTGCATTACTTTTATAGTTTATGATTTTTATTTACTATAATCAAGTAATAATTAATAATAACTTTGTATTTTACTTGAAAATGTCTTTAAAAACTTCTACAATTTTAAATTTTATTTTTGGATTTTCTTCCTCTTTAATATTTTTATTTTTATCTATTTCTCTATCTAATTCATCCTTACTCTTTTCTTGTTCAACATTACCTTTAGTAACATCTATAAAACAAAGGGGAGGGAACATTACACACCACCAATTTTGGCCTTCTCCATTTCCAATTATAACTCTAAAAGCTTCATAATTGCCTTGAGGCAATGTTATATTTCCATATGATTTTTCAGGAAAATTTTCATTAGAAAGTTCTGTTTTTACCGAATACGAATATCCGTTGTTTTTTATTACTTTTAGTGCAATATTTTCAACTTTATCTTCATTTTCTTTAATTATCCTTCTAGAATCTTCTAATGACTTTGAGTCTTCTAAATATGGATATAAATAATTAATAACTTCATCTCTAACCTTATATTTTAAACTTTGATCTTCATCTGTATCACTATTTGCTATAACATGAAATCTTATTAAAGCATCCTTAACATCATCATAATTATATACATTTCCTCCATCTGCCTTAAACGAAATGCTTGTACACCCTGTAAGTGAACTACTAACAAATAAAATTAAAATAATTAACAAACTAAAATTTCTTCTCATAAAAAAACCCCCCTTACATCATGTAATTATTACCATAAAGGGTTTTTTTATTCACTTATATTAGATTGTTCTAGTTAAAAATACATCATCAAATTTCTTTTTCATATCATCATAACATTTTAAAGCAATCTGCATATCATCAAAAAATGCAAAAACTGTAGGTCCACTTCCACTCATCATAGCTCCTATAGCTCCTCTATGTATCAGATTTCCTTTAATATTATATAATACTTTATGTTTCTTCAATGTAACATTTTCCAAAAGATTTTTCATATTATCTGCGACATAATATAAATCATTCTCTCCTATTTTCTTTATCAAAGCATCAGTATTTGGATGAATTCGTACCTTATCTAGTTGAAATGCCTTATAGACTTCTTTCGTTGACACTCCAAATGGTGGTTTTATTAATAATATTATATGATTTTTAAATGATGAAAGAGGTGTTATTTTTTCTCCTATACCTTCACATAAAGCAGTTCCACCTTTTATGCAATAAGGAACATCTGCTCCCAATTTTACTCCTAAACTCATCAATTCCTCTTCTGATGCATTTATATTAAACATTTTATTCATCATTTTTAAGACTGTTGCACAATCTGCACTTCCCCCAGCTAATCCTGCTGCTACTGGTATATTTTTTACAATATCAATACTTACACCTGATTTTATATTGTAAGTTTCAATAAATAATTTTGCAGCTTTATATGCTAAATTTCTTTCATCTATAGGTATAAATGGTTTGTTGCATTTTATTTCTATTCCATTTGCTATCTTATCTATTTTTATTTCATCATATATTTCAATATTTTGCATTATCATTTTCAAAAGATGATACCCATCTTCTCTTTTCCCAATTATATCTAAAGATATATTAACTTTTGCATATGCTTTCTCCTTCATATAATTCTATCCTCTCTATATCTTTTATTTATATTATCCATAATTTTAGCATAGCCATAATAATTAATAAAGATATGTCTCTAAATGGTGAAAAATAATTTTTTATCTTAATACTACTAATCCAATTTTTTATTTATAAAAAGAAAGTTGTCTAAAATAAAATATTTTTATCTATTTTAGACAACTACTTTTATTTATAAATTCGCTAAATTAAGATCTTCATTAAGATTATTATATTCTCTCACTACTTCAATTAAAGGTTCTAACTTCTCATAAAATACAATAATATAGTCTCCTGCTTTACTAAATTTAATAGCTTCTTTTAGGGCTTCTACCTCATTTAAACAAATTTTATATTTGTGATTATTTCCTTTAACTACCCCTCTTTTTAATATTTCTGCTACCTCTCCCTTATCTCTACCTCTTCTATCTATATCTTCTTTAATTATAATATTATCTATATATTTTGAGCATATATATCCTATAGACTCTATCATCTCATCTTGTCTATCACCAGGAACTCCAATAACTCCTATTAGTTTTTCCTTTTTTATCTTAGCAAAACTACTTAATACTGCTTTATATCCTTCAAGATTGTGTCCATAATCTAATACTATTTTAATTCCATTAATATCAAACATGTTGAATCTTCCAGAATTACACTTTGTATCTAACTGAAAAGTTTTAAATCCTATTGAAATCATAGAATAATCTACTCCCATTCCTACTAATACACCACAAGAAGCCATTACATTTTCTATATTAAACTCTAAAATGCCTCCTAATGTAATAGGAATTTCATCAGTATTTAAAATCTTATATTTTTTTTTGTTATTTGTAACACATAGAATATTATTATCTATATAAACTGCAATATCACCATTTTTAATATTTTTAATTACATGTTCATTATCTTTATATTTTGAAAAAAATATTTTTTTTGCTTTTATTCTATCTAATATTTCAGTACTCCACTTATCATCAGCATTTAGTACTACATATCCATTAGGTTTAACTGCTTCTCCTACTAATGCTTTTATCTTTGCAAGTTCTGAAATTGAATTAATCTCATCTATCCCAATATGATCTTCTGTAATATTAGTTATTGCTGCAACATCAGCTAAGTCATAAGCTAACCCTTTTCTAACCAATCCACCTCTAGCAGTTTCTAAAACAGCTATTTCAACATCTTTATTAAGTAGCACTGTTTTTGCACTGTAATATCCTGTATCATCCCCTTTATCTATGCATTCTCCATCAATATATATTCCATCAGTGCAAGTCATCCCTACTTTATATCCCATCTTTGCAAGAACATGTGATGTTAATCTAGTAGTTGTTGTCTTTCCATTAGTTCCTGTTATAGACACCACAGGAATATTAAAAGGGTTACCATTATATTGTAACTTTAAAATAGATTCTCCAACATCTCTACTCTTACCTTCATAAGGATAAGTATGCATTCTTATTCCAGGAGCAGCATTAATTTCCATAATACCACTATTGTTATCTAGTGGTTTACTTATATCTGTTGTTTTTATGTCTATTCCACATATATCTAAGCCAATAGCTTTAGCTGCTCTTATGCATATTTTTTTATTTTCTTCACATATATCATCTGTGCAATCTATTGACATTCCACCTGTTGATAAATTAGCTTTTTCTCTTAAATTAATTTTTTCTCCTAACCTTGGGATATTATTTAAAGATAATCCTTTACCATTTAAAAAATTAATTAATTCACTATCTATCTTAACTTTTGTTAATGGTTTTTCATGGTCATCACCTCTACTTGAATTATCATTTAATTCTCTTATTAGTTCTTTTAAATTATCCCTTCCATTCCCTATTACAAAAGGAGGTATTCTTAATGCTACAGCTACAACTTCTCTATCTACGACACATACTCTGTAATCATTTCCTTTTATATGCTTTTCTAAAATTATATTATTATACTTATTTTTCATATTATTGAATTCTTGTATTAATTCTTTATCATCTTTTATGTTGAGTATAACACCATTGCCCTTATTTCCATACCGTGGCTTTAATACCAATGGATATCCAATTCTTTCTCCTTCTATTAAAAGATCAATAACATTTTTCACTTCTCTTCCATCTGGTACAGGAATATTTTGATTGTATAAAAGTTTTTTAGTCAGCTCCTTATCTGATGCTATATCTGCTGCCACACAGCTTGTTTTATCACCTATAGTTGCTTCAATAACTCTTCCCTGTTTTCCATAGCCTATTTGGTAAAATCCTGTATCTCCAAGTGGAAACATCGGTATACCATACTTATCTGCAGCATCTTTTATAGACTTTGTACTTGGTCCCATTGATTCCTTGCACAAAATTTCCTCTAACAATTTCATTCTTCCCTCAAAATTAATTTTTTCTTTATCGATTAGGGAATTTACAATATCTACAGCTAATCTGGCTACCTCCAATCCTAAATGCTCATATTGATATTCAAAAATAATATAATAATAATCTCCACTTTTTTCTCTTGCCTTTCCATAACATACGTTTATGCCCAATATATTTTGTAAAGCTATAATAATATGTTCGCAAATATGTGCTAAATAGGTTCCTTCTTCTAGCCTTTTTACAAAGCCACCCTCTTCATCTATTCCACATCTATGTTTCCTTAATTCTGGAATCATCATAACTAATTTAGAATTAAAATCTGCAATATCTCTACTTGGTGTTTCCGAATATCCACATAAATCTACATCAAGCCTAATACATTTTTTATGAGAATATATATTTCTACCTTTAAAAACTATCTGTTTCTCTATTTTCATTTTTCTGATTTTTCCTCCCTAAAAGGTAACTTTCTTATAAGATTAAATTTGTCTCCTTGTTTTAAGACATGTAATTTCACATTATACATACTAAGATTCTCCTCTGAATTTTGTTCTGATACATTTGTATATGACATTTCACTTCCATCTACAAAATATACAGCCCCTTCCCCCTCAACTTGTAACATTCCATTAGAATTTACTATAATAGCTGTATTTTCATCTATTCCAATACCCAATATTTGAGGATTTTGGGCTATTCCTGTTAACAGCCTACCTATTCTACCTCTTTGAGCAAAATGTTGGTCAATTATAACATTTTCAATAAATCCCATACCAGGTGACATTTTCAAGGTGCATTTTCTTGGTGAATCTTCATCTGTACCTTCAACTATCATGATGTCACTCATTACCGAAGCTCCTGCTGATGTTCCAACTATGTATTTTCCTTGTTTTCCTGCCTGTTTCAAAAAATCGTATGTTGGTGAGCCTCCAATTAAACTTGTAATCCTGAGTTGATCTCCTCCTGTAAAAAATATGAGAGATGATTTTTTTATTAAATCAATATTTTCTGTATTGAATGCATCTTCCCTATTACTAATATCCAATATTTTAATATTTTTCACTCCAAGTTCACTAAATACTTTCTTATATTTATTGGCTGCTTCTTTAGGATATTCTGTTGCTACAGTTGTTACTAATAACATATCTTTGTTTTTATCTAAGCAATTACATACTTTTTTTAATATTTCCTTTCTCCCTTCTTTATCTTCTGCTCCACCAATTATAATCAAATTTCCATTAAGCTCTATATCTTGCATATAACCACCTCAAATCATTCATTTTCTATTGTTTCCAAACAAATTCTCAATTATTCATTTCTGTATCTATTGACGAAAAAAATAAAAAAAGCTTGTTAAATAAAGATTTTTTATTCAACAAGCTTTAACTTTATAATATTTCTTTTTTTATTTAAAAAATAGCTCTTCCTGGAATAATTAACTTCTCTCCTTCTTCTATATCTTCAGAGTTCTCAATATTATTCATATTAACCAACTCATCTATTGTACAATTATATTTTTTAGCTAGATTCCATAAAGTGTCTCCTTTAGATGTAATATAAATAGTTATACTTGCATCTTTTTTTGGTACTTCTTCATCTAATTCTAAAACATCTGAAATAAATTCTTTTGTTACTTCATTGAATACTTTTATATTAAGTGATACAGTTGCCTTGAAAGCTATAGTATTTGCTTCTAAACTAGCTTCTTCATTCTCCAAGGAGCCTTTTACTATCGCCTTCATACCTTCCTTTGCACCAACCATTTCTACTGAAGAATTAAAAGGAATATCTGCTACAACTTCACCAAATCCAGCTTCATCATCTGCAGCCTTATACATAACTCTAGCTTTTATAGTTCCCTCTATATTTATCTTATTATCAGAAATTGTTTTATTTGTAATAATAAGATTTCCTGATACGGTTATTATATGATCTGGCTTTACATCGCCTTCCTTAAGATATATATTATCCTTTACAATACTTTCACTAGTTTGATTTCCCAAAATAGACCCAATTTCATAAGTATCTTTTCTTAATTCAATAGGAAATTTAGGAGAATATGCATCCTTTATAACATCAATCTTATCATCAGAAAATACTTTTATCTTAGCTCCTACCAAAAATTCTGTGTTTACTATTCTAGCTTCACCTAAATCATCTTCCTCAATAGCTACATCACTGTTTTTAATTTCATATGATACTGAAGGTATCATATCCATTAAAACGCCTATAACTTCTTCTTCTTTTGATATATATACATCATCCTCTAATCTTACTACATTACTAGATTCATCTCCTAAATAAAGAATATCTACTTTGCAATAACATCCTAAGTAAACTTTATCTTCTCCCATTTTAACTTCTTTTTTATGAAGCTTCATAGAACTTTTTAATATTTTAGAAATTTGTGGTTTATCCATTCCAACTCTTAACATTGATTTTCCTATAAGTTCACTTTCCTTGCTAGCTACCAATCTGTTAACTGACTCTACTTGCTTTAATATTTCCATGCCTTCACTGGCTTCAATATTCTTAACAAAATCAAATTCCGTCCCCTTATATACCTCCCAATCAAATCGTAATGTTCCTTCTATTGATATCTTTCTCTCATTCATAATCTTAGCGTCAATATGTTCTACGTTACAATCTACTTCACACAATACTTTATGTTCATCCTCATCAAGGTCTAATGAATTTGTAAATTTTTCATTATATATAACTGAGTTTACTGTAGTATTTTCATCTCTTGGTATATATAGAGCATTGTATTCAACTCTCCCTTCAACCATAACTTTATTCCCAATAATCTCTTTGCTTGTAATTATTGGCCTTGCTTCTACAGCTAATATCATCTGTACATCCGGATGAGTATCTGGAATTAAATATTCATCTCTTAAAGTAGCTGTTGAACTGCTTTCTTGCAATAGTCGTTGAAATTGTAAATTTTCTTTTACTATATCTATCTTTGACATACTTACCTCCTAAAATTTTCTACTATTAAGTATATAATACATTTCAGTAATATATTACTTTAAGTTGAGGTAATATATTTAAATTTATCTCATTTTATTCCATAATCTTTTATAATTTATCACAACTTTATATTTTTTTTATTTTTTTTTACAAAACGTGTTGACAATGATGTAAATTTGTCGTATCATTAATCTTGGTTATTGACCATATAACCTCTCATAAATTCTCAATACCCTTTTATACCATAGTTGAAAGATGGAACCCACCATCTTTCTTTTTTTATTGAAAATTTTAAAAAAAAACAAAAAAACTTCGATATTAATCGAAGTTTATATTTACCTAGGAAATACTAGTTGTACTGTCTTTGTTAAAACATCTGAATAACTATAGGTCACTGTCCTTTGGGTGTCACTTTCTAATCTAATTACAAAAATACTAGGATAAGCGCTTTCTAATACTCCATCATTAACAAGGATCTTTTTACGCCCACCATTAGCTTTTAGTGTAACTTTCTCTCCTATATGTCTTTCAATGTCTTTTTTAATGGTAGCAATAGTTTTTATCTTCTCCATTCAAACACCCTCTTTCCTTATTTTATTGTATCTTAAAACAGGCCTTTTGTCAAACAAATTATTTATTTTATCACTTATAGCCTATACTTGTCAATAGATTTTATTAATAATATAAAATTTTATTACTTTTATATTGTTAGTATCTTTGCTTCATTTTATTCAAAAAATCTATTTTTTTATTTAATTACTGTATTAATTCACCTATTTAACCGGGAATACTAAAAAAAAGCCTTACTGGCTTTCTTTTAAATTTATATTTTATAAATCCTATAAGAACTTTACACTTCACTCTTCTTTCTCAATTTTTTATTGTATTAAACCATATTTTGAAACATCTTAAAAACATCTAAAATACCATATCCCCACTGTGCATTTGGATATATATCTCCTTCTCTTTGAAATGTTCCCTTTGCAAGATAAGCCTTAACCGTTTGGGAATATATATATGGATCATTTCCTTGAACTATTCCCCACTCAAACAGCATTGCACATGCTCCTGCAACTACTGCTGCTGCTACACTTGTTCCTGTTATAACAGCAGTTTCATTATTAGGTGCTACAGTTAATGAAGCTAATCCACCAGCTGCTACATCTACTGTCTCAAAATCATATATAAAGGCTCTTCCAGAAAAAGTTAAAAAATTATTGTTATTTTGGTCATATGCTGCTGCTGTAACTATAAAGTCAGAATCTCCAGGATTAGTTATAGTACCATATGGATCCGTTAAATTAAACTTTGTTCCTCCAACCGTTATTCCTTCTGCAGGAATCCAAGCATTGTATCGCCCACTTAAAAGTTCTCTTGGTGTCAACCTAAACCTCCATATACCTGGTTGTAAATCATACATTCTGATTCTTATTAATTCATCTCCAGTACTTTCTTCTGGCAAATAATAATTTACTCTTACAGATGTTTTTTCAAATACAAAAGTATACCTTTCTGTTGAATTAATTTTTGCTGGTATTACTCCAGTATTTTCTCCTGAAGGTGATATTATATCTACAGACATTACATTTGGTACTTCAGTCCATATCTCAACCCATATATCCTTCTGCTTAGATGATACTACCAACTCAATTAAAGCTAATTCTCCAAGCTGTGCTATTATACCAGAAGTATGTGTTCCATTTGAAGCTTGATTTCCTGTTCCGCAAACTATTGCAATTCCACTATTAGTTGAAATCTCTTCTATAAACTCATTTAAAATTCCCCCACCCTTATGATTTCCAAAATTACTTCCTAAAGGAAAAAGTATCACCATTGGTTTTTTACTCATCAAAGCGTACTCTCTTAAAAATTCTAATGCAGAAAAAATAGATGTTATATTAAAAATTGGTACCTCAGTGTAAAATCTTGATTTAAACGCCCTATCTTGCATAAGTTTTACAACTACAAAATTACATTCAGGAACCATCCCTTTTAAATCAGGATTTTTTCCAAGCCCTCCAATTATTCCAGCCATATTTGTCCCATGTCCATTTTCATCTTTACTAGGAACTATTTCATAAGGTGATTTACCTTCTCTATAAGCTTTTATAGCTTCATCAATTTCGTTCTTTCTATAAATACTTCCATATGGAACTGGTATTGATACCTCTTCTTTGCTAGACATTATGGTTTGATCCCATATTAATTCTACCCTTGTTTCTCCATTTAATTTCATAAACTCCTCACTTAGGTAATCAATTCCTGTATCAATGATTCCAATATCCACTCCATTTCCAGTTAAACTTAAAGGGGAATTTAACTGCAAAAAACTAGCTTTTGAAGCTTCAACTGGAGATATTTGTTGAAGAGTATACATCTCTGAAGGTTTAATATATACTATTGATTCAAATCCTAAGCTTCTTATATCAATTTCTTGACCACTTGTTGGAATGAGTAATATTGCATATTTATCATTAATAACACTAATATAATATCCCTGTTGCTTCAATTCTTCATATTCAATTTCTCCTTGATATTGAACTATATATTGATAATAATTAGGATCACTAAAAAGGTCTTCTGAAAACTCTGTATTTTTTTTCATATAAATCCTCCATATTTTATATTGGAATTCTTATGAATAATTCCTTACAATAATATTCAAGAAAACCTTTTTTATCACTATTATTACTTCTAAATGTTCTACTAATAATATCAAATGTCTTTAATAAGTCAAAACTTCCATATCCCACATCTCTACTAGGATATCTATATACAGCATTACTTCTATCTGCTCCATAAATCAAATAACTTCTAATTTTAGTAGAATACATAGTTGAATCATTTTTTTCAACAATCCCCCATTGCAATAATATTGCGCAAGCTCCAGCAACTACAGCTGCAGCTACTGAACTTCCCGTATCTGTAACAACTCCTCCCCCTACCTTAGTTGTTATAACATTTACTCCTGTAGTTATAATATCTGGATTAATCAATCCATCAGTATTAAATCCTTTCCCAGAAGAAGCCATTAAAGCATTATTATTCCCATAGTAAGCTACTGTAACTACTTTCCTTGCTGTAGATGGGACTGTCAAAGTTATATATGGATCTGCCTCTAAAAAATTTGTTTCTGGTGGTAGTGTCTTTACAGGCGGTAGCCATATATCATATCTTCCATTGCTAATATAATCTCCCCTTAATTGAAATTGCCATATTCCTGGTTTTATAGACTCTAGAACTATATGTATAACTTGATGACCTGTATAATGCTCTGGAGAAAAATATTGAATTCTTACTATGGTATTAATAAAAACATACTTATAAGTTACAACTTTATTAGAAACAACTTCAATAAATTTAGTGGATTCCCCTGTTGGTGAAATTATATTAACTGCTGCTCTATTTGGTTTTCTTACCCATATATCAAATGAAAAGTATGCAATTTCTCTTGGTATTTTTAATTGTGTAATGGAAATATCACCTACACTTCTTATTGTTCCAGACGTATGCCCTCCCGATGCTCCTTCATTCCCCACTCCAATAACAGTAACAACTCCTCTTAGTGTTCCAATTGAAGTTATATATCTAGAAATAAGATTGTTCCCATCATGACTTCCTTCTGTACTTCCTATTCCAATAAATATAACAATAGGTTTATGCACTTTTAGAGAATAGTTTTTTAAATAATCTATTGCAGCTAAAACCTCAGCTGCATTATAAACTGGTGTATATTGAACACCATTCATTTTTAATCTATTTTTGAAATTAATGGATTCTAAAAGCTTTACTATTACAAATTCACTTCCATGTGCCACACCTTGAAATTCTCCACTATATCCTCTTCCTCCGATTATTCCAGCCATTCTTGTTCCATGTCCATCCTCATCTTTTGATGGAACTATTCCATATGAATCTTGGTTATTTTTAGAAGCTTGAATTGCTGTATTTATTTGTTCTTTACTAAATACTTTTCCAATATAAACAGATGTATCTGATTCATCTTCTATTGTCTGATCCCATAAACTCTCAATCCTCGATGTTCCATCTTCGTTTTTAAACTCTTCATTTAAATAATCAATCCCTGTATCAACTATCCCTAAAAGAACTCCTGCACCTGTTAAATTTAAATATGGATTTATTTTAAGATTATTTATATTATCTACATTTGATGGTGAAATATCTTGTAATACATACATGCTTCTAGGATCTATAAATATTATAGAAGGTACATCTATTAAAAGCTGTTCTAAATAGTTATATGATGTACTCACAATTGCAATTGTATTTGTTATTATGCTTCCACATGCATATGTTACCTTTGCTATCTCTTCTTCAAAATCTCCTCTATATTCAACTAAAAAATCTGGTGAATCCTCATAGTATAACTTACATTTTTTTAAACTTGTCACAATACCCTCCTAAATTAGTATTCATATTAAGTAATATTTCTAATTGCTACTTATTATTCATTAAATTCTTACATAAAAAATAACACCTTAAGAAATTAATTTCTTAAGGTGTTGTTTTTTGTTGTTCATTGCTTAGTGGAAACTTACGAACAACAAATATCTCAACTCTTCTATTTCTTGCTCTTCCATCTTCAGTTGAATTATCATACTTAGGTGCATATTCCCCATAAGCTTGAATAGACACCTTGTTAGGGTGTACACCTCCTGAGTTAACCATAAAATTCATTACATTTACAGCACGCATTGAACTCAAATCCCAATTTGAACGAAATTTTTGATTACTAATTGGAACATTATCTGTATGTCCCACAACTTTAATTTCATTATCTAAATTTCTAATCATAGCAGAAATTTTTAAGAGCAATGGTGACACTCCTCCAACAACCTCTGCATCTCCTGAATTAAAAAGCACAACATCTTGAATAGAAATTTCTAACCCATCACCATTGAGTTCTGTTTTTACTTTATCAGCATATCCCTCTGTGGCAATCTCTTGATCTATCATTTTCTTAACTTCATTCATCTTATCTTCTTCAGTTTTAGTAGCATCTTCCCCAGTTATTTCTGCTGAAGCTCCTGCTTCTTCTTCTCCTGAAACTTCAGTTCCAGAACCATCAAGTACCCCATTACTTCCTGCAAAAACTTGATTAAATTCCTTTCCTGCTTTTTGTATCTTTTCTTGATCCACCTTACTCATAGCAAACATTACAATAAATAGAGCTAACAGAAGTGTTAACATATCTGAGTAAGGAATTAGCCATGTTTCATCTACATGTTCTTCATGATGCTGCTTTTTCTTCCCCATATTTATTCTTCCTCTCTTTAATTTTCCTTACTACCCTGTTCTTCAATTCTTAATTTTTCTTTTGGTTCTAACATACTTTTAAGTTTTGTTTCAATATTCTTTGGATTTGCTCCTGACTGAATTCCTAAAATTCCCTCAAGCATAATATTCATATTACCTATTTCTACAGCTGACTTCCTTTTCAATCTTGATGCAAATGGATGGAAAATTACATATCCAAAGAAAATTCCATAAAGTGTTGCAACGAATGCTGCTGCAATCATATGTGCAAGTTTTTCTGTATCATTTAAGTTTCCAAGTGCACCTATAAGTCCAATAACAGCTCCTAAAACTCCAAGAGTTGGTGAAGCTCCTCCTGCAGCTGTAAAAATTGAAGCTCCTGCACGATGTCTTTCTTCAACACTTTCAATTTCAGTTTCTAAAACCTCTCTTATGTAGTCAGGTTCAACACCATCTACTACCATTTCAAGACCTTTTTTCATAAATTGATTTTCTAATCCTTGAACTGTAGTTTCTAATGACAATAACCCATTTTTTCTAGTGTTTTGTGACATTTCAACCAAACTTTTTATTATTTCAACTGGATCTTGGTCTTGTTTTTCTTTAAAAAGAACTCCAAATATTTTTCCAATATTAAGGATTTCCTTTTTAGGAAAAGAGTTAACTACTGCAGCAGCAGTACCAACAAGTATTATAATAGCTGCTGCTGGATTTAATAATATTGTAACATCTGCTCCTTTTACAATCATTCCTACTACTATAGAAAGTAGTCCTGTAATAACACCTATAATTAAAAAAATGTCCACAATTTATACCTCCTGTATAATTCTAAATATTCAAATTAAAACTTTAAACTAATTTAAGACTTCTCTATTTCTAATCAATATGAGCCCTACTTTAAATATTTCTCTCAAGTTAATTATCGCATTATGCCCCTCATACTTTATACTGATATTTTCAATTTTATAATATAAATTATCAAATTAAGTATTTTTTTTGAATACAAAGATAAATATTCCACCACCTTAAATTATCTTTTCACATTTTATGACATAAATTACATTTTTGTATATTTATTTATTAATTTAGAAATTCATCTATACACTTCATAAAATATGAAAACTAAAACGTAAATTGAAAAAGTAACTTCCGTTTTTTAAGATAACCGGAAATTAGTTATGCAAAGAGTTTGATATAATTAAAAT
>NZ_JANDMF010000069.1:0-22983 GCF_031626875.1 Clostridium sp. SHJSY1 | reverse complement strand
CCTATAACTGAAATATTCAATTGAATCTAATAATTATATTAAATCAGAATTATAGAAATTAGTTTTCGTGACTACTCGATATATCTAAATGCTAAATTATATTTTAGCAATTTATTCTTATCAGCTTTTTACAGCTCCTAAAGTCATTCCAGTTACAAAGTATTTTTGTACAAATGGATAAACCAATAATATAGGTACTGTTGCAACCATAGTAATTGCCATTTTTATTGATTCTGGATTTGTAGCCGCTGCTTGCATTAATACATTATTACCATCAACCTTTGCATTACCAGTTGCATTTCCCATCACTTTCATAAGTTCATATTGAAGTGTTGTTAATGATTCATTTGAACTAGCATAAAGATAGGTATCAAACCAACTATTCCATTGACTGACTGCAATGAAAAGGGCTACTGTAGCTATAACTGGTAAACATAATGGCAATATAATCTTAACAAATATTGTAAAATCGTTAGCTCCATCTATCATAGCTGATTCATTTAAAGCTGGTGGCAGTCCATCAATAAATGAACGTATTACGATTACATTAAATGCACTTATTAGTCCTGGCAAAATATATACTGCAAAATGATTTACTAATCCAATATTTTTAATAAGCATATATTCTGGAATTAAGCCTCCACCAACATACATAGTTAAAACAAATAATATTGTAATTGCTTTATTAAACACGAATTCTCTTCTGCTAATTGTATAAGCCACCATTGCACTTGCTATAACTCCCGTTGCAGTTCCTACTACTGTTCTAGCTATTGATATAAATAATCCTGTTCCTAAATTATCACCATTTTTAAATATTTCTTTGTAATTTTCTAAAGTTAATACTCTTGGAAGTATATGAATTCCACCCTTTACAGTATCACTGGCATCATTTAATGAAACAGCTAAAACATTTAAAAATGGATATATTGTTATTGCAGCAATTCCTATCATTATAATTATTAAAATCACATCAAAAGCCTTAATCTTTTTTTTCATAATATACTACCTCCTAAACCTTAATTAATACATAACTTTAATTATATAAGGCTTCCTTCTCCAGCTTTTTTAGCTATTTTATTTGCACCAAATATTAATATGATACTAACTACTGACTTAAATATTCCTATGGCAGTACCAAATGAATATCTAAACATTCCAATACCATAATCTAATGCATATTTATCTAATACTAATGATTTATCTGCAACTATAGGATTACCAAGTAGCATTTGCTTTTCAAATCCTATGTTAATTAAATTACCTATGCTTAAAATTAGTAAAACTATTATTGTTGGTTTTATTGATGGCAATGTTATATTAATCATTTGCTTGAACCTTCCTGCCCCATCAACCTTAGCTGCATCATATAATTCTGGATCTATAGCTGTCATAGCAGCAAGATAAATTATGGCATTCCAACCTACTTCCTTCCATACATCTGATCCTGTAACTATTCCCCAAAACATATTTGGATTTGACATAAATGATATAGGTGTGTTAATTATGTGCAAATTCATAAGCACTTCGTTCACAACTCCACTTGTTGACAACATGCTTGTAATAATACTTGCTGCTACAACCCATGATATAAAGTGTGGTAAATATGATACTGTCTGTACCACCCTTTTAAACTTTATGCTTCTTAATTCATTTAAGAGCAAAGCAAATATTATAGATGCTGCTGTACCAAATACTAGCCCTAAAACACTCATTGCTAAAGTATTTTTCAGAGCTTGATAAAATTGTGGTTCACTAAATAACACTTTAAAATGTTTAAGTCCAACCCAAGTCTGGTTAAAGAATCCATTTTGAGGTTTATAATCCTGAAATGCCATTGTCCATCCTACTAGTGGTAAATATTTAAATATTATTAGCCAAATGACAAAAGGCAATGACATAAATATTAGGACTCTCTGTCTCT
Source organism: Clostridium sp. SHJSY1 (assembly GCF_031626875.1). NCBI lineage: Bacteria > Bacillati > Bacillota > Clostridia > Eubacteriales > Clostridiaceae > Clostridium > Clostridium sp. SHJSY1. The sequence goes on along the minus strand of NZ_JANDMF010000069.1, from coordinate 21,059 downwards.
TCACTAAATCCCATGACACTTTTGTTTTATTTTTCTTTTTTATCTTTACTTTTTCTGCATTTAAAACTGGAACTTGCATTTATGTCCCCCCTTATTTTCTTGATAAAATAATTTTACTTCTTTTACCATATTATAACTACCTAAAAAAATGTATATGTTTTCATATAAAAATTAGAGTTATGAAATAGTTAAATTTAGAGAAATAACATAAACTTATAATAAAACTGTATTTTGAAAAAACTTTTTATGGACATTGTCCATAAAAAAAGATTTCGTATAGAATTACACGAAATCTTTTTTACTATTATATTGTTTCTCTATTTCCTCTTGAAGCTCACTAATAGTCTTATCCTCTATTTTCATAATTAAATAACATATAATACTTGCTCCAAACAATAGTCCTATCAAAGATATTTGAGCAAATCTTATAATAGCTAATACTATAATAATTAATGACAAGCAACTTATACTTATATAAACTTTCTTAATCAATAGATTCAATGAAATTTTAAAGGCATGTATTATTTTTATATTATATCTAGATATAACTGGATAAATATAAAATTGTATCAATATAGAGAAAATTATAATAGCTAAAAATATATATCCTATGAAATTGCTTCCCTTTGCCATAAAATAACCCATATCAAAATATGAAATTCCAATTATAACATTTAGTATAGTCCCTATCACTATCCCTTGAAAAAGATTTAACTTATAGAAATGAAAAAAATCTCTTGTTACTGATATTTCTCCTTCTCTAGCAAGCTTGCCCATTGTAGAGAATAAAGTTGACAATGCAGGTCCAATTAATATTGAAAGTACCAATATTCCTCTTAGAGAAACATGCCCTTGTGTAATAATAAAATATATAATTAATGGTGATATAGTTAGCATGAAATATAAGTTGGCCATAAATAGGTTTGTTATATTATTTGTTATAATATATAATCTGCTATTCAGTATATCTCTCTCATTTTTCATAATTTCCCCCTCCTTACAATTAATGCTATTTTATCATCATCCCCAATATATGTAAACATGACTTTTTTATAAAAAACCTGTACACTTAAAAAATTAAGCATACAGGTTTAATTATGCATATATACGAGAATAATAAGTCAGCATGCCCACTTATTATTTTCCATAATATACCTTAACTTCTATATATTAAAATGGATTTTCTGAATCATAAAGCATTTCCTTTGGTCTATTAAATCCAATATCCTTAACCCCTAGATATCTAAATAAATTATAGATAGCCTTTCCATGATGGCCAAATGCAACTGCTCCATGATGAGGATATCTCTTTTGAATTAATACATGACGATAAAATCTTCCCATTTCAGGAATTGCAAAAATACCTATTGCTCCAAAAGAACGAGTAGCTACTGGTAAAACTTCTCCCTGTGCAACATAAGCTGTTAATTCTGCATCTGCATTACTTTGTAATCTAAAGAATGTAATTTCTCCTGGAATAATATCCCCTTCAAGAGTTCCCCTTGTTATATTAGGTTCTTGATTTGGTTCCAATGATCTTGCCATTATCATTTGATTCTTCATGCTACAGAATGATAATTTGCTAGATGCTGTATTACCACAATGGAATCCCATGAATGTATCCTTTAGTGTATATTGGAATTTATCCTTAATGTCTTGATTATACATATCAGCAGGAACTGTATTATTAATATCAAGTAATGTTACAGCATCATTACTTACACAAGTTCCTATATATTCACTTAATGCACCATAAATATCTACTTCACAAGATACAGGTATTCCCCTTGCAGCTAAACGACTGTTAACATAACATGGTACAAAACCAAATTGAGTTTGGAAAGATGGCCAACATTTATTTGCAAACACAACATATTCTCTTGATCCTTTATGTTCCTCCATCCAATCTAATAATGTAATTTCATATTGAGCAAGCTTTGGTAATATTCCAGGCATTTTATTTCCTTCACCCAGTTCATCTTCCATACTTTTAATTACTTCAGGTATTCTTGGATCTTCTGCATGTTCATTAAATGCTGCAAATAAATCAAGTTCTGAATTTTCCTCAATTTCAACTCCTAAATTATATAATTGCTTAATTGGCGCATTGCAAGCTAAAAAGTCTTGTGGACGTGGTCCAAAAGATATAATTTTCAAATCCTTTAAACCTAATAATGCAGTAGCAACTGGTTTAAACTCTTGAATCATTTCAGCAACTTCTGAAGCTGTTCCAACTGGATATTCTGGAATATAAGCTCTTATATTACGAAGTGCTAAATTATAACTAGCATTTAGCATTCCACAATAAGCATCTCCACGTCCTCTTACTAGATTATCTCCAGTTTCTTCTGAGGCTGCAACAAACATTACAGGGCCACCAAATTCCTTGGCAATTAATGTTTCTGCAGTTTCTGGTCCAAAATTTCCAAGATAAACTACTAAAGCGTTTACATTAGCTGCCTTAATTTCAGCTAATGCTTTTCTCATATGAACTTCATTTTCTATAGTTGTCTCACACTCAAATATTTCTTCTCCTAATTCTTTAAATGTTTTTACAACTGCTTGTCTACGTGAAATTGATAGCTCCATTGGAAAGCAATCTCTGCTTACTGCAACTATCCCTAATTTTAATTCTGGTATATTATTCATTGTAATTCTCCCCCATTACTATAAATTTATTTGAATTTCTATTTGATTGAAATATTTTCACCTACTAATCCTATGAAAGCACCTTCACTCTCTAAATTAGTATCTTTATGTCCTATTAACCATTTATTTTTAGCAAATAATAATTTATCTTCTCCATCTTCATTAATGCTCTTTTCTAGAGGCAAATTTGTGTCCTTTGGTAATACAACAATACACTTAAATCCATCATTTGATACATTACATGGTGCATAATGAAGAGTTGTTGCATATACTTCTATAATTGTTCCTGCCGGAATTAAAAAAGCCTCTATCTTAGATGTATCATAGGTGTAATCTTTCTCTATATCTTGCTGACAACCTATAAGCAAAATTAAATCTGTAACAGCTATATTTATTTCTGATGAACGATGATATTCTACTGCATTTAGTAAATAATTATTTCCATTACAATACCCAATTTGTATTGGTAATCCTCCAAATGCTCTTTTCTTTAGGTCCTCTGCAATTTCTAAATCTTCAAGCTCTTTAATAGATGGTTCATATATTACATCTGCTGGTAAAGGTGTATTTTTCATCTTTGTAATAATTTCTTTTAATTTATAATTTTCTAGAACTCGTCCATATTTTTTAAAATCAACTTCAGTAACCTTTTTAATAACCATAAAAACCTCCCTAAATCTTAGTTAATATCGCAAATTATTAAATAACTTTTTAAAAGTATTTTCATAAGTTTATTTTACATATCCTTTTGCCAATAGTCAATGCTATTTTTTTAAATTTTTTCATAAGAATGTAAACTGACCCTAGTATCCAAAATATTTTTTTAACTTAAAATGTAGTTTTTAGAAGTTAGTTATAAATGTACTTCTTGATTTAATCTGAGCATGTTCTTATTGCTCTCTCATTGGTTATAATACTAAACTTGTTTATTTGAATATTAAATTTTTATTTTTTCATGCCTCAACTTCCAAAAAAGACGTATAAAAAAATACACGTCATGTAATTTTCACACAATGTGTATTTAATAACCATTTAAATATTAAGACATCAAAGCTCTATCAATTCTTATTCTATATCATTTGTTCATTAATTCTTCTATAGCAGCTATAAATATTATATTACTTTTCCCAATATATAATTAAAATATGTTGTTTTATAACTAATTATACTAGCTTTTGCTTCCATTCCATTTTTTAATTCTACTCTATCTCCATTTTTATCAGACAAACCATTTTCATTCAAAAAACATGATGCTGTATAATATTTTTTTTCTTTATTTTTATCTAAAACTACATCATCACTAATATTATCTATTGTAGAATTTATAACTCCATAATCACTTCTTGATAAAGATATAATTTCTATTTGAACTTCATCATTTTCTTTTACGCTTCCAATACTAGTATTTTCAATATATATATTGCACACATTATTATTCATATCTATTTCCCCAAAAGCATTTACAACTATATCTTTTTCTGCAAACGTAGACCAAATCATTATAGAAAGAATAGTGAATATTATTATATACATTATATATTTCAACAATTTAAAAGAGCATGACGATTTATAAGCATTCATAAAACTTTTGGAATCGCTTATATCTTTAAAATTCTCAATTATATACCTCATGTTATAGTCCTCCTATAGATTTATTGAAAACTAGTTCTTTATCATCATCATCTAAACTCTGCTCAGACCATAATTTATAGTAATATCCTTTTTTATTAAGTAACTCTTTATGGCTTCCTTCTTCAATTACCTTACCCTTGTCCATAACGTATATTTTACTACACTTCTTAATGGTACTTAATCTATGAGCTATAATAATAGTTGTTACATTTTCAATACATTCATCTAATGTATTTTGTATAGCCCTTTCTGTTATAGAGTCCAAATTAGATGTAGCTTCATCCATTATCAATATCTCAGGTTTTCTTATGAGCGCCCTAGCTATTGATAATCTCTGTCTCTGCCCTCCTGAAAGATTTAATCCTTTTTCCTCCAATGGAGTTTTGTATCCCATAGGCTGACTTTCTATATAATCATGAATCTGCGCTTTCTTACAGGCATCAACCATCATCTCATAAGTAACTCCATCACATGCAAATTCTAGATTTTCTTTTATAGTCCCTGAAAAGAAAAATGAATCCTGTGAAATATAACTTATTTTACTTCTTAATGAATCTTTACTTATATTATTTATATCTATATTCTTGATAGAAATTTTTCCTTCCTTAACTCCATAAAAGCCCATTAATAACTTAGCAATAGTCGTTTTTCCTGAACCGCTTTCTCCAACTAAAGCTATCTTTTCTCCTGCTTTAATATTAATGTTTATATCATTTAAAACATTATCCTTAAGTCCATAAGCAAAATTAACTTTTTCAAAAGTTATGTTACCTAGTAAAGTTTCAGGTTTCAGATCCTCATCACTAGATTTTTCTAATTCTAAATCTAAAATTTCTCCTAGTCTATCGCTGGCAACTATAGCTTCTTGAAGTTGAGGCTGTAAATTTATTAAGCGTCCTATTGGTTCAATAAAATATGCAAGTAATGCATTAAAACTTATTAACTCTCCAACAGATATTTCACCTTTTAAAACAAGGCTTCCTCCAAACCACAATAAACATATTCCAAAGCCTCCACTTACAACACTCATTAATGTTCCCTGAACATTATAAGTAACTCCATGCTTAAAACAACTTTTCATAAATTTTAAAAATTTATTTTCTGTTTTTATCTTTACTAATCCTTCACCATTAAAAGCTTTTACAGTTTCTATTCCTTCTAAAGATTCAACAAGATAGGATGAAAGCATGGCATTATCCTCCATAACTTCTCTATTAACTTTCTTTAGTTTACCTTTAAATCCAAATACTAAAGATAAATATAAAACTATAGGTATGAAACATGTAAAAAATAATTTTACATTTTGAAGATATAAAATAACTCCTCCTACAACTGCCATTAAAATATCAATCATTAAAGTTAACGTTACTGATGATATAGCATTTCTTATCTTATCTCCATCATTAAACCTTGAAATAATCTCTCCAACTTTTCTTGTTCCAAAGAAATTCATTGGCAGTTTAATTACATGATTGTAATAACCAAGAAGTAGTGGAACATCTATGTTTTGAGACATATATATAAACAGTATCTTTCTAAAAAATTCAGTTATAACTTTACAAATTAAAAGGGTTAACATAGCTATAGATAGTGAATGTAAATTATCTGCAAGATTATTAGGCAGTATGTCATCTATTAAAAACTTATAATAAAAAGAGCCTGATATTCCAAGCACAGTTATTAAAATAGATGCTATGAATATGTTTATTAAAAGACCTTTTTGAACTTTAATAAGACCCCAGAATCTTTTGAAAAGCCCTTTTGTCTCATTACCTTTTTCAAACTTAGCTGTAGGAGTTAAAAAAATTAAAATATCATCCCATATTTTAAAAAACTCCTCTGGCTTATACTTAATCATTCCACAGCCTGGATCAGCCACTAATATATATTTTTTTGTAATTTTATGTACTACTACAAAATGTAGTAACATATCATCTATAATAACATGTGCTATTAACGGAGTTGGAAGATTATCATAAATTTCTTCTTTCTTTTCTACTCTAGCTGCTTTTGTACTAAATCCTAATTTTTCAGCAGCCTGAACCACTCCATAAACTGAAGTTCCTTCTAAATCAGTTCCTGCTGCTTCCCTTATTTTTGATACTGGTATCTTTAAGCCATACTGCTTACTAATAGTTGCTATACATGCAGGACCACAATCTTGTATATCTTGTTGTTTTATACAATAATATCTTTTTAGTATATCCATGTTTTAACCTTTCTATTTTTGTCTTGTTTTATTTAATACTGTAAGAAAACTGATTTCTAAACGAAACCAGTTTTCTTTATATACATTAAGTTATTTTTCATAATTTATTTCTTAAAAAATCACATAATATTCTTAATGTAAATGATAATAATTGAATAACTCTTGAGGATTAGTTATTATATTTTCTTATTGAGTAAGTTCTGCCTAAATGCGCTGCTTGGTATTCTGCCCAATTATATGCATCCTCATAGCTAGAAAAGTTTTCACTATCAATTCTACTTCCATCAGCATCATAAATAATAGCCTTGTATCTTGTTCCTCCTAAGATTTCTTTTTGTTCATTAATTGATAAATTTAACATTTAAAACCCTCCATCTTTATATTTATTCTAAATAGTACTATTTAATACATTTTTATTATATACTTCCTTTTTATTGAATTCAATACTTTTTTTTGATTTGTTGTAATTTTATATATATTTATATCTAAATTGAAAAGTTAACTTCCGTTTTTATCTGTAAACAGAGGTTAGTTTTTCATTTCACCATTTAATTTTTGTTTGTATAACTTATTTTAAATACTTGGATATGTTTCTTTACACTTTTCCATTTATAATTTAATCCTTTCTTAATATTTCTCCCAATCTAATCACTTGAAACTATGCTCCCTAAAGCTGCGACTGATAGTTTATTAATCTTTCTATAAGCTGAGTAAAAAACTCATTGACAAATACCTTTAAATGCAGTATCATATAACATATAAACAAATAATTCTTAAGTTATTAAGAGGGAGTAGTTTAAAATATAACATCAACAATCGCGGTTTTTTAACCTGGTGTTATATGCCTGAAATGGTTACCAGACTTTTAATATAATTAATCTCAATTAATTATGTTAAAGGTCTTTTTTTATTGTTTTAATTTAAACTGTTCAACAACAAATGGAGGGAGAATAATTTTATGGAAAAGTTTTTTTCAAAATCATCTAAGGAGGCTTTAAATCAATTCAATGTAGATAAAAACGGTCTATCAAAGGATCAGTTAAGAAGCTCTTTAGAAGAACATGGCTATAATGAACTGACGGAAAAGAAAAAGAAAAGCATTTTCGTTGTATTCTTAGAGCAATTTAAAGATTTGCTCGTTGCTATATTAATAATCGCTGGTATTGTCTCAATGGCAACCGGTAATTCAGAAAGTACTATAGTTATATTTGCTGTTATTATTATGAATGCTATTCTAGGAACTGTTCAAAATGTTAAAGCTGAACAATCTCTGAAAAGCTTAAAGGCTCTATCTGCTCCTAATGCTAAGGTAATTAGAGATGGTGTTAAGTATGAAATTCCATCTAGAGAAGTTCTTCCAGGAGATATTTTAATCCTAGAAGCTGGAGATTTAGTTGTAGCTGATGGTCGTATTATAGAATCTTATTCATTAAAGATAAACGAAAGTGCTCTTACAGGAGAATCTGAAGCTGTAGAAAAATTTGAAGAAGTGATAAAAGCTGATGAAGTTGCTCTTGGAGATCAAAAGAATATGGTATTTTCAAGTTCTTTAGTTACTTATGGACGTGGATTAATTCTTGTTACTGGTACAGGAATGAACACTGAACTTGGTAAAATTGCTACTTTAATGGAACAAACTAAAGAAAAGAAGACGCCTCTTCAAATAACATTAGATGATTTTAGTAAAAAACTAGCTTTAATTATCCTAGTTATATGTATTCTAGTTTTTGGTTTAAGTCTATATAGAAATACACCTATTCTTGATTCGTTAATGTTTGCTGTTGCTTTAGCTGTTGCTGCTATTCCTGAAGCATTAAGTTCTATTGTTACAATCGTGCTAGCACTTGGAACTCAAAAGATGGCTAAGGAAAATGCTATTATTAAAAACATAAAAGCTGTTGAGGCGTTAGGTTGTGTATCTATAATCTGCTCTGATAAAACAGGTACTTTAACTCAAAATAAAATGACTACAAAACAAATTTATACTGATACATCATTAGTTGAATCTGAAGAATTAAATTTAGAAAATGAAGTTCATACTTCTCTATTAAATGCAGCTATACTTTGTAATGATTCAACTAACGTAGATGGCAATGAAATTGGAGATCCAACTGAAGTAGCTCTTGTAAATCTTGGTCATGTCCACTCTTTAACTGAGCAAGGTGTTAGAGAAAAATATAAGAGACTTAAAGAAATTCCTTTTGACTCTGATAGAAAATTAATGAGCACACTTCATGAAATTAATAATGAATTAATTATGTATACTAAAGGTGCATTTGATGTACTTTTAAATAGAATAACTCATATAAAAACTTCTGCAGGGGTAAGGGAAATTACTGATGCTGATAAAACAAAAATAGTAGATACAAATAGATACTTATCAGAAAATGGTCTTAGAGTCCTTGCCTTCACATATAAGGTTCTTTCTGAAGAAAAGGAACTTACTTTAGAAGATGAAAATGGTTTTGTATTCCTTGGATTAATATCTATGATTGATCCACCTAGAGTAGAATCTGCTGAAGCTGTTAAAGATTGTATAAGTGCTGGGATAAAGCCAATAATGATTACAGGCGACCATAAGATTACTGCTTCTGCTATAGCTAAACAAATCGGTATCTTAAGAGATGGGGATATTGCTCTTGAAGGGTTAGAAATTGATAAACTTTCTGATGAAGAACTTGATAAAAAACTTGAGCATGTATCTGTATACGCTAGAGTATCACCCGAACACAAAATTCGTATAGTTAATGCATGGCAAAATAAAGGTAAAATAGTTGCTATGACTGGTGATGGAGTTAATGATGCTCCCGCATTAAAACAATCTGATATAGGAATAGCTATGGGTATTACAGGAACTGAAGTTTCTAAAGATGCTGCTTCTATGATACTTACAGATGATAACTTTGCTACTATAGTAAAAGCTATCACAAATGGTAGAAATGTTTATGCTAACATTAAGAATTCAATTAAATTCTTACTTTCAGGTAATATGTCTGGAATACTTGCAGTACTTTATGCTTCTATAGCTGCTTTACCTGTTCCATTTGCACCTGTACACCTTTTGTTTATTAACTTATTAACAGATAGTTTACCTGCTATTGCAATTGGTGTGGAAAAATCAAGAAAAGATCTATTAAAAGATAAACCAAGAGATAGTAAAGAATCTATCTTAACAAAAGACTTTATAAAAGAAATTGCTTTTGAAGGTTTATTAATTGGTATATTTACAATAATAGCTTTCCATGTTGGATTATCCACAGGTAATGAACATGCTGCAAGCACTATGGCATTTGCTACTTTATGTTTAGCTAGATTATTCCATGGTTTTAACTGTAGAGGTAAAAAATCAATATTTGGTTTAGGAGTATTCTCTAACAAATTTAGCTGGTACGCTTTTGGCGCTGGTTTATTATTCTTAAACCTAGTACTATTTGTACCACCACTACAAAATTTGTTTGAAGTTACTCCACTTGATGGAACATTAATTGCAGGCATTTACTTATTAGCATTTTTACCAACATTTATAATTCAAATATTTAAAGTAATTACTAGAGATTTTGATAAGAGTGAAAATGAAGATACTATAAATCAATCTGCTCAATTTTAACATTATATTTTAGTTATTTTTCATCCCAATAGGTTAATCTGAATCTATTGGGATTTTTTTATCCACAGCCATGTTTATTATTATATATTTCACACAAGTAATCAACAACAACTGTGGATTACTTGTGGATTATTTTTTCACACTAAAACCATGTTATTTTCACGCTTTAGTGACAATTAATTTATTTATTTTTATAAGTTATCAACAACTTAACACAAAATAGTCTTTTTTATTTTACTATTTTTCAATTTTAATCCACACTTATTAACATACAAATTAACAACTTTCCAACAAGTTATCCACAGGCACATGTGGACAATGTGGATTATATCCATTTATTTACTAAAATTTTCACTAATATTTGTTTTAAATTTACTACTATGATAATATTATATTGCAATATTATTCAGTGGAGGCTTATTATGTTTAATAGATTTAAAAATAAAAAATACTTATATCCCTTTTGTGCAATTGCTATATTATTTATATGTTTGTTAGTATTTATATTAGTTATAAATCATGCTCCTGATAAAAAGACAGAAGTTTCTTCAACCTTAACTACAGAAGAAACTGAAACTCCTAAAGAAGCTGAAACTCAAAAGGAAACAGAATCAACACCTAAGATAAAAGATAGATTTGAAGGGATTCCCCTTACTAATGAAGATGTAGGAATTCCAGTATTGTACTATCATTCAGTACTACCTGATTCAGAAACTCCTACAAAGAATGAAGTAACTATTTCCCCTGAAAAATTAAAAGAAGAACTAAAGCTTGTGCAAAGTTTAGGATACACTACATTAACCATATCTGAAGTAAATGATTATATTATAAACAAAAAACCAATCCCTCAAAAAAGTATCCTTATAACTTTTGATGATGGATATACAGATAATTATGTTCATGCTTTCCCTATACTAAAGGAATTAAATATGAAAGCGACTATATTTGTAATATCCTCTGGTATAGATAGTGGCTATTATATGTCAAAAGATCAACTTAAGGAAATGTCTGATTATGGAATAGACATTGAAAGTCATACAGTTAACCATGTTCATTTAAATACATTATCTTATGAAGAACAATTAAAAGAATTAAAAGACTCTAAAGCAAAGATAGAAAGTGTCACAAATAAACCTGTACTATCTATTGCATACCCTTTTGGTGACTTTAATGAAAATAGTAAAAAGGCAGCTAAAGATGCAGGTTATTCCTTAGCCTTTACTACTAATTTAGGCTTGTCCAACAGAACTGATAACCCTGTTGCTTTAGATAGAATATATGTAAGTTCTGAATATTCTCTAGAAATGTTTAAAGATAGACTTTTAAATACTAAAAAATAAAGAAGTGGGACCCCACTTCTTTATTTTTTAACTTGATCCTCCTATACTGAACTTTTTGAAATATTATATAGATTTCCCGAATTATTAATTTGTATTTGAATTTTCTTATCTGTAACAAAATTAGATGTCTCTTTTAGTTCCCCATACTTTAAAGATTCACCTGTTATAGTAACCAACATTCCATTATTGGGAACCATCTTATTTTCTGATGCATATTCTATACAATCCCTTAATACAACGTCTATTTTTCTATCCAACCCTTTTACAGCCTGGACCATATCTTTTCCTCTATCTGTCTGTGAACTTATATTTATAACTCTATTTAATCGATTTAATTCCAGCTTAACTTGTGAAGTACTGTTAATGACAACTGTACTAGTTGTATGAGTATAATCCTTATATGCTGCAAATGCTAATACCATCAATAAAAGTACTGCTAATGAAATATAAAACTTAAAATGCACTAATCCTTTTTTTTCTTCCCCACTTACACTTTGTCCAACATCTACATCTTCAGTTTTCTTAATCTTAACAAACTCGCCTGAATTAGTTATAATAACACTACTTCTTTTCTTGGCTTTTAATATTATTCCTCTATATATGTTTATTTTCTCTTCTTCTACTAATGGTACTATTCCATTTTCATTTACAACACAAACATTTAAAACATCTTGAATATGTTTATAGTCTGGATTTGAAAAAATAATGGTATATACTATTATGTAATCTTGCCATCTCTCTAAGAATCCTCTTGAAATCTTAGTCATTTTAGCTATTCTATTAAAGGGTAACATTCTCTTTTTCATAACTTGCTCAAGTAATTCTATGTCTTCAACTAAATAGTAGGCTATATTCAAAATTAAATTTCTCTCTTTATAACTAGGAAAACGTCCAACTAAATCCCTTATAAGGATTTTAAATAAAAGCAACTCATCTTCAATAAGATTTATCTGTTCGCCTCTTAATTTAATTGCTTTTTCTCCCACATCTACTACCTTTGATTCATTAGAAAATATATACTTGTTCCTATTAAAGTCTCCCACCTTATAACAACCTCTTTTCTTAATATACAAACACCATTAAAGTAATATTTTTTATCAAATATTTTATTTATTCATATATTGTATTATATCATATAAAAACTTAAATCTATTTCGTATACATTAAAACTAATTCAAATATATTTTAATATAATTAAAAATAAGCGAGGTATATTATGGGGAAAAACGTTATTTATGTTGACTTTATATTTAAACACCAGAAAGTTACTCATTTTAAATTTTATATAACCTTTGCTTTTTTCATTTTTATTACACATATAAATTTTTTAAATTTATTTAGAAAAAAGGATACTAATCCAATATCACAAATTAAAAATTCTAATAAGTATATAAACCTACAAAATTATGATAAAATATTAAGAAAAACGAGTAGGTGATAAAATGAGAATTGGTATGGGTTATGATGTACATCGATTAATCCCTGATAGAAAACTTATACTTGGTGGAGTAAACATTCCTTATGAATTTGGTCTTTTAGGTCACTCAGATGCAGATGTTTTACTACACGCCATAATGGATTCCTTATTAGGTGCTGCTGCCCTTGGTGACATAGGAAGACATTTTCCTGATTCTGACGCTAGATATAAAGGAATTTCAAGTATTAAATTATTAAACGAAGTTGGTAATTTGATTTATAAAAACAATTTTAAGATATGTAATATAGATGCAACTATAATTGCTCAAAAACCAAAAATGTCTCCACATATTGATTTTATGAGAGAAAATATAGCTGAAACTTTAAATATATCTATTAATAAAATAAACATCAAAGCAACAACTGAAGAGGGACTTGGTTTTACAGGAGAAGGAAAAGGTATTTCTTCTCAAAGTATTTGTCTTTTAGAAGATCATATATAACCATAAATATTCTAAAGAATATTACCATATTTATGGTGAAGAATATTCAATTAAAATAAAATGGATATCTTCATTAATTGAAGGTATCCATTTTATTTATCTAAAATATTTTTAGTGCGCCATCACGGGTTCGAACCGGGGACACCCTGATTAAGAGTCAGGTGCTCTACCAACTGAGCTAATAGCGCATAATACACTAAGTATTATAGCACCCTAACTTTTTTTAGTCAAGATGCTATAAATTCACTCTTTTTATATTATCTCAGATAAATTTCTTTGAATAATTCTCTGAAAAAGTTCTCCTACTTCTGTGTCATTATTAATGTTTTTACATATATATCTCCATTCATCTATTGTTACTCCAATTTTCCTTTCAAAAGCTTTTTCATTATTTGTTATCATAATAGATTCTACAACAAATTCTCCAAGTTCAATAGAATCTTTAAATATTTTCATATATAGAAACTCTTCATTTATACCAAACCAAGTTCTATTAAATTCTCTTGAAAATTTCATCAATTCTGGCACTACCCGTTCTTTGGGAAGCTCCCAAATTTTCTCTAATCTACTATAATGACTTAACATAATTTTAGCTGTTTCCTTATTTATTAATCCCTCATCCAAACCCTTCTTGATTAAAATATCAACAGGCTCTGTTGGAATTCTAGTTATTTTCTTACCTCTTCCATATATCCATTTATAAAAAGCTTCTTGTAAGAATGAATATTGGATATACCCTAATAGTATTTTCGAATCTGGAAAATAGGCATAGATATTATCAATTCCATTATTTTTACTGAAAATAAGTGTATGAATATATAGTGATTTTGGCTTTGGTGGATTTTGCATAAACATATGTCCTCTAATGGTTTTATTCTCGCTTATTATATTTTCCCAATACTTAAAGGAATTATAATTTTGCCTCACCTAATTATCACCTTTCCTTCCATAATACAGTATTATATACTATATACTGGTTTATATATTTCCCCCCTACTAATATTATACTTACTACTAATAATTCTATTCAAAAACTATGTATTTTTGTTTCTTTTTCCCAATTTTAATAATGAAAATTCAACTTTTACTTTTCATAAATTGAATGTAATTGTATTTTATTGTATAATATATAGTATAAAACTAAAGGGGGTTTATTATTGTTTTTTTGTGAAATCTGCAATAAGAAAGCTGATATTCATCATATAATTCATAGAAGCGAAGGCGGTCTAGATATAGAAATTAATTATAAATACCTCTGCGAAAAGCATCATAGAGGTAAAGATGGACCTCATCATTCTCTAGAAACTGATATAAAATATAAAATTGAGTTACAGAATAAACTCTATAACTTACTTCCAAAAGAATATTATAATTCTAAAGAACTTGGAAAAATACTTGACTTATCTGTAAATTCATTAAAAAAGATAACCAAAAATATTAAATTATACAAAGAAGGTTATAAAACAACTGATATTATTCTAAAACTTATGGGAAATAAATTATATTCCAAGGAAACTCTCGAAAATTTAGAAATACAACGCATTTTAGAAAATATATATTAACTACTAGTATTTAAATAAGTAGGTATTGTAAAATAGATATTAATCCTATTTTATAGCACCTACTCTTTTTTATTTATACTAATTCTTCTAATAAAGCTGTTGCAAATCATGGTGAGTGGTATAATTAAACAATAAGAGTTTAAAAAGAATTTCACTAAATTCTACTGCTTTTAATAAATTTATAAATACATTATAAGGTGGATTTTAATTATGAAAGTTACAATTGTAGATGTGGCAAGAAAAGCTAATGTTTCAGTTGCTACAGTTTCAAGAGTTATGAATGGCAACTATCCTGTAAAACTTGAAACAAAAGAAAGAGTTCTTAGCGCAATAAAAGAGCTTAAGTTTATCCCAAATATGCAGGCACGAGAATTTACAAAACAACAATCTACTATAATAGGTATAGTAGTTCCTAGTATTAATAACATGTTTTTCCCTGAAGTTGTGAACGGGATAGATAGCGAACTAAAATCTACTGACTTTTCTTTAGTTCTTAGTTGTACAAATAATAACAAAAAAGAAGAAAGACGTTGCATAAATGATCTTATATCAAGAAATGTAGCTGGAGTAATAGTAGTGGATCCAAATACTGATAATATAAATTCTAATTTTTATAAAAATATTTCAACCAAAATTCCACTAGTATTTGTAAATGGATACTCTGTAATCCCCAATATTTCTTCTGTATCAAATGATGAATTTTTAGGTTCTGAACTTGCTTTAAGTCATTTATTAAATAATAATCATAAAGATATATTGTTTCTTAGGGGCAAAGATAGTTATTCTTATGATGTTAAAGAAAAAGTTTATGTAGATTTTATGAAAAAACTTAATAATTTTAAACCAGAATATATAATTAACATAGGTGAAGGTAACAGTAAAAACACTGTTGAAAATACAACAAAAATAATGCTAAATTTATTATCTTCAACTAAAGCAACGGCTGTTTTTGCATGTAATGATCTTATGGCTGTTGGAGTTTTAAATGCTTGCAAAAAACTAGATATAAATGTTCCAAATGATTTATCTTTAATAGGTTATGATAATATTGATTTAAGCGAATTTGTTGAACCCAAACTAACTACTATAGATCAAAATATGTTTTTACTTGGAACTAATGCATCCTCATTGTTATTAGAGAAGATTAGTAACAATAATGAACATAGTAAAAGAGTTATTTTAAATAATTCTTTAATAGAAAGAGATACAGTTATGATTATTGAAGATTAGATTTTTTCTATAAAAAAAGAGTACTTTACTATAAAAAGTTACTCTTTTTTTGGAGCGGAAGACGGGACTCGAACCCGCAACATTCACCTTGGGAAGGTGATACTCTACCATTTAAGCTACTTCCGCTAACAATGGTTTCATCAAAATATATTTTACCATTTTTTTACATAAGAATCAATACCTTTAATTTCTTTCATACTAAATTTTTCAATACTATCTTTTAACTTATCGTCCCTTTCTAAAAGAATGTTATGGTTATAATTAAAAAAATTTGTTGCAATAAGCATATTTGATTTAAATTAAAGCTATGTAAAATATATTTACTGTTGACATCCTAAATTGAGATAATTATAATAAATACTAACAAATATTGAAAAATGATGACGAGAAGAGTAAGTTAACACTTCATTATCAGAGAGAGAATACATTAGCTGTGAGTATTTTTTAATGAAATTAACTGAAAACCACCTCTGAGTGACTTTAAAAAAGTCCGTATTTATCACGTTACGATAACCTTAAGCGACCTATTTTTAGGTAATTAGAGTGGAACCACGGATATAACTTCGTCTCTATATATTAGAGATTGAAGTTTTTTTATTTGCACAAATTATATTTTAATACATATACGAGAGGAGTTTTAAAATGATTAAAGTAACTTTAAAAGACGGTTCAGTAAAAGAATTTGAAGCAGGCGTTTCAGTTTTAGATATAGCTAAAGGAATTAGCGAAGGTTTAGCTAGAAATGCTTGTTGTGGTATTGTAAATGGTAAGGTAGTAGATCTTCGTGACACAGTAAATGAAGATGTAGAACTCAGCATTTGTACATTTGATTCAGAGGAAGGTAAAAATGCTGTACGCCATAGTATTTCACACGTTTTAGCTTATGCAGTTAAAAGATTATTTCCCGAAACAAAACTTGCTATAGGTCCATCAATTCAAAATGGATTCTACTATGATTTTGACAGAGATACAGCTTTCACAGCTGAAGATGTTGCAAAATTAGAAGCTGAAATGAAAAAAATAATAAAAGAAAATCCTTCAATAGAAAGATTTTCACTTCCAAGAAATGAAGCTTTAGAGCTTATGAAAGAAGAACCATACAAAGTTGAATTAATAAATGATCTTCCTAAAGGCGAAACTATTTCCTTCTACAAAATGGGTGATTTTACTGACCTTTGTGCTGGACCTCACTTAATATCTATTAAGTCAGTGAAAGCAATTAAACTTATAAGAACAGCTGGTGCATACTGGAAAGGAAGTGAAAAGAACAAAATGCTTTCTAGAGTTTATGGTACAGCTTTCTTAAAGAATGCTGATCTAGAAGCTCACCTTGAAGCTTTAGAAGAAGCTAAGAAAAGAGATCATAACAAACTAGGAAGAGAATTAAAATTATTTACTACTGATGAAAATATAGGTCAAGGACTTCCTCTTATGATGCCAAAGGGAGCTAAAATAATTCAACTTCTTCAAAGATGGGTTGAAGATGAAGAAGAAAAGAGAGGATATGTTTTAACAAAAACTCCATTTATGGCTAAAAATGATTTATATAAAGTTTCTGGCCACTGGGATCATTATAAAGATGGAATGTTTGTATTAGGTGATGAAGAAAAGGATGAAGAAATTCTTGCATTAAGGCCAATGACTTGTCCATTTCAATACACTATATACAATGCAGAACAACACAGTTATAGAGATCTTCCTATAAGATATGGCGAAACTTCTACTTTATTTAGAAATGAAAATTCAGGAGAAATGCATGGACTTATAAGAGTTAGACAATTTACTCTTGCTGATGGTCATCTTATAGTTACACCAGAACAACTTGAAGATGAATTTAAAGGTGTTCTTGAATTAATTGATTACCTAATGAGTACCTTAGGTATTGCAGAAGATATAACTTATAGATTCTCAAAATGGGATCCTAATAACACTGAAAAGTACATAAATGATCCTGAAGCATGGACTCGCACTCAAGATACTATGAAACAAATACTAGATCACTTAAAAATAGATTATGTTGAAGCTGATGATGAAGCTGCTTTCTATGGACCAAAACTTGATTTACAATGCAGAAATGTTCATGGTAAAGAAGATACATTATTTACAGTTCAAATAGACTTTGCTTTAGCTGAAAGATTTGATATGTCTTATATTGATAAAGATGGTGAAAAGAAACGTCCTTATATAATTCATAGATCATCTATTGGCTGCTATGAAAGAACTTTAGCTATGCTTATTGAAAAATATGCTGGAGCATTCCCAACTTGGTTATCACCAGTTCAAGTAAAAGTTCTACCTATTTCTGATAAATACAATGATTATGCAGAATCTGTTGTTAAATCTTTAAGAAATAAAGGGGTAAGAATTGAAGCAGATTATAGAGCTGAAAAAGTTGGTTACAAAATCAGAGAAGCTAGATTAGAAAGAATTCCTTATATACTAGTTGTTGGTGAAAAGGAAGCTGAAACAAATACCGTTTCTGTAAGAAGCAGAAAAAATGATGATGAAGGAAGTATTGCTTTAGCTGAATTTGAAACTAGATTATTAAATGAAATTGCTAATAAAGAAAGATAAAAAATTGGGTATCTCATATTGAGGTACCCAAATTTTTTTATCTAAATTTCATCCAATGCTTGTTTTATATCTTCTATAATATCATCTATATTTTCAAGTCCTACAGATAATCTAATAAGACCTGGAGTTATTCCTGCTGCTACTAATTGTTTATCTGTTAATTGCCTATGAGTTGAACTTGCTGGATGAAGAACACAAGTACGTATATCTGCAACATGAACTACATTTGAAGCTAACTTTAAACTATCTATAAACTTAGCTGCATTTTCACGGTTACCTTTTATTGAGAAAGATATTACCCCACTACAACCCCTTGGCAAATATTTCTTAGCAAGATTATTATATTTGTTTCCTTTAAGATTTGGATAATTTACAAACTCAACCTTTTCTGAAGTATTAAGATATTCTGAAACTTTTTCAGCATTACTACAATGCTTTTCTATTCTAACAGGTAAAGTTTCTAATCCTAAATTTAATAAAAACGCTGCATTTGCTGACGGATATGAACCCATATCTCTCATAAGTTGAACCCTAGCTTTAGTTATATATGCAGCTTTTCCAAAGGATTCTGCATATACTAAGCCATGATAAGATTCATCTGGTTCAGTAAACTCTGGGAATTTCCCACTAGTCCAATCAAAATTACCACCATCCACAATTACTCCACCTAATTGAACTGCATGTCCATCCATATATTTTGAAGTAGAGTGAATAACTATATCTGCTCCAAACTCAAATGGTCTACAAAGTATTGGAGTTGCAAAGGTATTATCTACTATAAGTGGCACATTATTTTTATGTGCAATATTTGCAAACTTCTCTATATCAAATACTGCTATAGCTGGATTTGCAATAGTTTCTCCAAATACAGCTTTAGTATTATCTTTAAATGCTTTTTGAATTTCTTCTTCTGAAGCTTCTTGGTCTACAAATGTACATTCAATACCTAATTTCTTTAATGTTACTGCAAAAAGGTTTATACTTCCTCCATAAATAGTAGCTGCACTTACAATATGGTCACCTGCATGAAGTATATTTAATATTCCTATCATTACAGCTGCTTGACCTGATGTAGTACAAAGAGCTCCTACTCCACCTTCTAAAGCAGCAATTTTTTCTTCTACAGCCCCAACTGTAGGATTTGAAATACGCGAATACATATGTCCATCAACTGATAAATCAAATAACTTTCCTATATGTTCTGAAGAATCATATCTATATGTAGTACTTTGATAAATTGGAAGTACATTTGTCTCTCCATTCTTAGGCTCATATCCTGCATGCAAGCATTTTGTTTCAATATTCATTTTTATAGCCCTCCTAATTATTTATAATTAATAAAATAATTATAATACAAATATTATACTAATTCCATCGTTTTCATAGCCTATTACTCTTATACAACAACTAACCCTTCTTCAGTGATTATCTCATTAATCTTTATATCATGTTCCTCTCTTGGTAAGTCTTTTAATACTTGAAATTGATAGCACAATGCTAATTTATGAATAGTTTCATCTATATCCGACATATACTTATCATAATATCCACCACCATATCCTACTCTCCCACCCCAAAGGTCAAAAGCAACACCAGGTACTATTATTAAATCCAACAATTTTTTTTCTATAACTTCCTCATTATTATCTGGTTCTAAAATTCCAAATTTATTCTCTTTTAACTCTTTTAAGGAATGAATATTAACAGCATCCATAACTTTTTTCTCTAAATCTATTCTAGGAACATAAATATTCTTACCTTCCTCTAAAAATTCACATATATATTCAGCTGTATTGATTTCACTTCCAAATCCAATATAAATAAATATGTTTTTAGCTTCTTTATAATAGCTGCTTGATTTAAGAATATATTTTATCTTTTTATCAAATTCTTTTTTATCTTCAACATTTATTTTATCTCTCTTAGTAATAATATCTCTTCTAATTTCTTTCTTATCCATGTAATCCCTCCAAAAATTTTACTTGCTATAAAAAATCAATTTTACAAAAAGCCTATTTCTATTTTAATAATATAAATACTTATGATATTTGTAAGGTTATCTTATAATATTTTTTATATCACTTTTATATTATACTGTATATTGTTCAATATTTTAAACATAGGAGGAATTGTTTATGCAATATGATACTGAAGATAAAAGGCTTGGTGGGGGAATTATTACTATTTGTGTTTTTCACATCATTGGATTTGTAATTACTATATTAGGAACAATATTAGCATTTTCAATGAAAAACAATTTAAAAGGGGATGTATCAGATTGGAGTGAAAAAACTTCAATATGATATATCCTTTTTTACTAAATATAAATTTTATTCA
>NZ_JANDMF010000068.1:0-23654 GCF_031626875.1 Clostridium sp. SHJSY1 | reverse complement strand
AAACCATGAAAATTGCTTAAAGTATATTATAAATATATACTGTAAAAATTTGTATCTAAAAATTCTCAACTATAGTAATATAGATTCAGAAAACTTTTTTATCTCAAAAGAGGAAAAAGAATTACTTTTTATTTCAGATGCACTTCCAAATTTGAATTATGAAAATATGCCTTTATCTTTTGCAAATCACATGAAGCGTTGTACTGAAAATAATATTATCTCCCCTTTTTCTGTTGGACAAATGCTTAGTCTAAAAAATGCAAAAGAAGGTAATTACAATTTATACAACTTTTTTTATACAAAAATTTCAGCACCATTGACAATGGATAATCTCTATACTAAAAAAGAAGGTCATTATTTAAATGCTTTCCATACAACCGGCTGTGACTCAATAGAAAAAACTTATTTAAAACTTATTGAATATGCTAATAAAAATGAATTAATTTTAGATGATTATTTTTTTGAAGATACCATTTTAGATGAATTATCTGTATCTGGATATGAAAACTTTGTTATAAAAATTTCTATTTTAATTAAAGATCTATAAACGGGTATTTTTACATCCACTAAAAATTACTAGTAATAAAAATAGTAGCCATTCACAATTTGAAAGCTACTATTTTTAATAAAATTCAGATTAACTTTTAGATACATTGGAATTTATACAATTACTTTTTTCAAAATAAAGCTACCTTCTTTTAAGTCCTTAGGATTTTCTATTTTTATTACATGAAAACCACATTTGTTAATATAAAAATTATGATTCCTATGAGAAAATATAGGTGTCTCAGTATTCCATGCCTTTGTATTAGGGTACATACTTTCAATTTCACTCCAAATTTTTGTTCCAATGCCCTTATTCTCATAATTTGGATCAATAAAT
Source organism: Clostridium sp. SHJSY1 (assembly GCF_031626875.1). Classification (NCBI taxonomy): domain Bacteria; kingdom Bacillati; phylum Bacillota; class Clostridia; order Eubacteriales; family Clostridiaceae; genus Clostridium; species Clostridium sp. SHJSY1. Next base: position 22,771 of record NZ_JANDMF010000068.1, on the reverse strand, counting down.
AAATTGCCTAAAAAATTTTCATTATTATCGTTAATCCAAAGAATTGTTCCCCCAATAAGAATATTATCTAAATATATACAATATGAAGTTGCTTTTTTATCCAATCCCCATTTCTTTAAAAATGTACCATCATCATATCCTTCAGGCCCACCAGTTTCTTCTCCTAAATGAAGTTTTGTATCATAATCAAAAGCTCTTTTCATTATTTGAACAAGATTAGGAATATCTTTTTCTATCATTTTTTCAAAACTTATATTCATATCATTCTCACCACCAAATTACTATTTTGTTTTTTTATTTAAAAATTAATTGTCTTTTTATTATACCATATTTTGTAAAAACGCTACTTTTGATACAATACTTTCATACATAGAAATAGCCCTAAAAAATAATAAACATTTATTTCCCCTCATCGAAATAATATATAACATAATATATATTATTTAATCAAAACTATGTCTTTAAAATATATTGAAAATAATACTTCTGGAGGAATGTAAAATGAATAAAAAGTTTTCACCTTATATCATTGGACTCCCAAACTTAGGAGTTGGTTTGCTTTGGGCTATGAACATGACTCTTATTCCTATGCTAGTTGCCACCTATAACGTAAGTAATTCTAAAGCTGCTCTTCTCATTACTATGGGTTCCTTCACAGGCATCTTTGTACAATATCTTTCTGGATTATTAAGCGACAGATCAAACTTTAAAATGGGTCGAAGAAAACCCTTTATGATTATTGGTTCTATTGCAACTACCATATCAATGTGTGCAATGCCTTTTGCAGGAAGCTATTGGATACTTTTTGTAATCGCTTTCTTGTTTTATTTTAGTTTAAATTTCTATCAAGGTCCATATTATTCACTAATTCCTGAAACAGTAGACGAAAATCAACTTGGATTAGCAAACGGCTTTTCTAAAGTTGTAAGTGTTCTAGGAGGTGCCTTTATATTTGTAATAGGTCCTAAGCTTTGGGAAAGTTCAAGTATTTTAAATAAAAATCATTGTCTGTCCTTCTTAGTAAGTGCTTTTTTAGGTATATTAACTGTTGTTGTTACTATTTTATTAGTTAAAGAAAAAAACAGTTCTAAAGAAAAGACACAGTTAAAGCTAGCCTTTGACTTTTATAAATTTCCTTCTGCTATGAAGTTATTCTTTGCCATGTTTTTTATCTACATGGGATATGGTGGTATTACTCCTTTCTTTGTGAAATACTGCGTTAATAGCCTGAACTTAAGTGAAAACACAGCTAGCTTTTCCCTACTTTTACTCACTATAACTGGTGCTATATTCGCCTACCCTATTGGTGTATTATCTGATAAAATTGAAAGAAAAAAGGTTATGCTTTTTGGTACTATAATATTTCTTGTAGCTCTCATATTTGGCTTCTTTGTTGTACAAGTTTCTCAACTATATATAATGATGAGTTTTATGGGAATAGGATTTATAGCAATACAAGTTACTGCTTATTCTATACTAGCTGAAGTAGTTCCACCACAAAGATTAGGAGAGTTTATGGGAATTTTCAATTTTTTTGTATCTTTCTCACAATTTATTTCTGGAAACCTTATGGGTTTACTACTTGATAGTATAGGTTATAAAGCATTTTTCCCACTATCTATTTTGTGGATTATCATAGCCTGTATTATACTATCAGTTAGTAAAATAAAAAAAATAGACTATAACTCTATTCCTTAATAAAAATTAAATTGGAGATGATTAAGATGGAAAACATAAATCTTAAAGACGAATATTTTTTTAAAGGCAATGAAATAGGTTGCATTGTTATACATGGCTTTACTGGTACTCCTGCTGAACTTAGGGAACTAGGTGAAAGACTTAGAGATGAAGGCTACACAGTATATGGTGTAAAGCTTGCCCATCATGGAACAACTGTTGAAGACTTTGAAAAATCAAAATATACAGATTGGATTAGTTCTGTAGAAGCTGCCTATAAAAGACTAAAAACTTGTTGTAGCAAAATATATGTAATAGGCCACTCTATGGGTGGAGTTTTAACTTTAAATTTAGCAGAAAACTATGATGTTGATAAACTTGTATTATTATCGCCAGCTATGATGAATAAAGATAAAAATTCCTTATTAGTTCCTGTTTTAAAACACTTCATTAAGTATACTCAGTGGGCACCAATGGAACGACCTGAACAAGAAGCTAAATATTTGCTAGGTTACAACAAAATTCCTTTAGCTTGCGTCCATGAATTACTTAAGCTTCAAAAGGTTACAAAATCTAAATTGAATAAGATTGATAGTCATATTTTAATAATTCATTCTGAAAAAGATAATGCAATTGATAAAAAAGGTATTGATATTATTGAAAAAACAGTAGAATCTAATTCAGTTCAAAAAGTTACCTTAAGTAAATGTGGTCATAATATTACTGTTGAATGTGAAAAAGAAACTGTTTTTAAAGAAGTTATAGAATTTTTAAGATAATACATTGCAAACTTCCAAGTAATACTTCTTTGCTTTTCTTAAAAATGTATAAAGGACTCACTTTATTAGAGTAAGTCCTTCTTCTTTTCTATATATCAAAACCTATTTGAACTTCATTATTTTTCTCTTCAAAAGTTCTCATATAATTAAAAACTTCTCTTATATCACAAATAATATTATTCTTGTCACAGGTTTCTTTAATAATTTTCATAAATTTTTCATGATTCTTACTTATTACTTCATAACTATTGCCATATTGTCTTATATATTTTTCTTTTAAACCTTTAAAATGTTTGTCTAAATTCTTATAATAATATTGCCTATTTCCATTTCTTAATGTTAACCCAATACCAAATACTATAATTCCTTTAACTTTAGCTTCTATACAATAATCTAAAATTCCTCTTATATTTTCCTCTGTATCATTTATATAAGGTAAAATAGGAGTTATCCAAACTACTGTAGGAATTTTGTTATCTCTCATTATCTTCAAAACTTCAAATCGTTCTTTTGTTGTAGAAACATTTGGCTCAATAATCTTGGATAATTCCTCATCATAAGTTGTTAATGTCATCTGCACAACACACTTTGCTTTATTATTTATACTTTTTAGCAAGTCCAAATCCCTTAATATTCTATTTGATTTAGTTTGTATTGCTAATCCAAATCCATACTTATTAATTATTTCTAAACATCTTCTTGTGTTTTGAAGCTTTTCTTCTAGATGAATGTATGGATCACTCATTGCACCTGTACCAATCATACACTTTTTTCTTTTTTTCCTAAGTGTATCCTCTAATAGCTGTAGCACATTAGTCTTAACCTCTATGTCTTCAAAAATATGATCCATTCCATAACAAAGACTTCTGGCGTCACAATATATGCATCCATGGGTGCATCCTCTATAAATATTCATTCCATTATTACTAGATAGTATACACTTTGCTATCACATCATGCATATAATTATAACTCCCTTCTAATACATTGTAATTCTTAATAATTACTTCAATGAAATATAAATATCAACCTTAGCATTATTAAAGTCTGAATTTAAATATTCTTCAAAATCTGCTCTATAGCTTCTATCTAAATCCATTTGCCAAATTTTATTCCAAGCTTCTGCAACTGCTTTTTCCATATGTCCTTCAATAGAAAACTTAGCATATTTTCCTGCAGGAATTTTCTTTATTGCAAGTCCTTCATTTTCAGCATTATATACCTCATTTCCTGCTGTAACTAAATATTTATTATCTTCATAATCTGAATAAAGTCCTATGGCATATTCATTTACCTTATTTTTTACTGTTTCACTAATGCCACCTTGATATAATTTTTGCCAAAGGTCTCCAATAGCTTTTCCCATATTAGGGTCATCATTACTTGTAATAGCACTAACTCCTACCACTATTTTTTCTTCTAAATTAACAATTTCATACTTCATATTTATAACCTCCATATATTTGATAAGGTTATTATACTTAGATTAATATGACACCTATATGTCCTATTAAGAATAATTTAAAAGAATTTTTTCTATTTTGTTTTTTTACTTCTTTTCTCATTTATTGTGGTGCTAAAACTTCACATTCTTCTCCAAATGAAGGTATATAAAATACTAATACCTAGTCTTCTTATTGTTTTCTTTGCTAAATCTTCTCTCTAATTAAAGGCATACTCATGCATCTTGGACCTCCACGACCTCTAGATAATTCATAGGATTCAAACTCTAACACCTCTATATTATTTTTTCTTAAAGTTTCGTTAGTTACATGATTACGATTATAGCAAATCACTTTGCCAGGTGCTACAGCAAGTGTATTACTTCCGTCACTCCATTGTTCTCTGCCTGCTGCAATGATATCACCATTACCACACTTTATTAGATTTACTGCTGGCAGATCTAGATGTCTTTTCAATATACTAGATAACTCCTCATGCTCATACTTTATTTTGATTTCATCATTTTTACCTTTATGAATGCTATAAACATCTAAAGGTTCCTCAATACCTGAATATATAGTAAACTGATCATAATCCACCATAGTAAATACGGTATCTAAATGCATATAGGCCCTTGTTTTAGGTATATCAAAAGCTAAAACTGTTTCAAAAGGTTCTTCTGAACTTAACAGCTTATGTGCTAATCTTTCAATTGCTATTGATTCTGTTCTATCACTTATTCCAATAGCTAAAACCTTATCAGAAAGAACTAAAATATCTCCCCCCTCAATTGAATGTGTTTTGTTTCTGTTATACCACCTTGGCGTATCCTTGAACCTAGGATGATAATCAAATATATATTTTGCAAATATGGTTTCCCTATTTCGTGTCACATTGGCCATAACATTTAAAGAAATACCTGACCCAATGCATGCAAAAGGATCCCTTTGAAAATACATATTAGGAATAGGATCTAGATAAAAAGGATATGGATTTTTAACCATATCTCCTAGAGACTTGGGTTTAATATCACTAAGCTCTTCTTTTCTTACACCAGCTATGCATTTTCTTATTAGTTCCTGTGCTGAACAGTTGGTAAACAGCTCCATAAGAGCTTCCTGAAACCCTTCTGTAACTACTTTTCCTTCTTCCATAAATTCTTTTAGAAATTCATCTCTAACCTTAGGAGTCTCTAAAATATCTGCCATAAGATCAGTAAGATATAGAACTTCTACCCCTTCATTGCGTAAAATATCTGCAAATTGATTATGCTCTCTTTTTGCCTGTTTTAAAAAAACAATTTCATCAAATAATAATCTTCTTAAATAATCTGGAACTATATTTTCAACCTCTTCTCCAGGGCAATGAAGAAGTACACTCTTTAGATTTCCTATTTCACTATAAACAGAAATGTTAGAATTAGAAACCACAAAATTCATCCCTTCCTTTAGTAATCTAATCCTTAGTGTTCCACTTTTTTTTAATATTATGTTTTGAGAAATGCTTTATTGGTGAAATGGTTCAGCGCACCATAAAAAATAGAATTTCTTTTAATTTTACAAAAAAATACTGACCAAAGCCAGTATTTTTCTTATCCTTAATTGAATTAAAAACTACACCAAAAAACTTTATCTTATAAGTTATCTAATATGAAATGAATCCACCATAACACATTTACGTTTTCTACAAAATGATCGAGCTGATGTTAACCCTTCTCCTGTAGGTCCAGCTATGGTAAAGGTTGTATGACCTTCCCCTCCAACGCCTATTCCAGCATAAGATGGAGCATTTTTAACAAAGATAGTAGTTTCAAGAAGTCTAGCCATTTTAGTAAGCTTATCAACATTTTTTGAATGCATCATAGCTGTATGTCTATTGCCATGCTCTGCAACATAAGCACATTCTATAGCTTCATCAACATTACTTACTCTTACTATTGGCAAGATAGGCATCATCATTTCTTCAGTTACAAAGTGATGATTTCTATCAACATCCATAATAATTACCTTTACACTATCATCAACCTTAATTCCTAATTCATTTAGAATATATGGTGCACTTTTACCTACAAATGAAACCTTAGGACCACCTTTTTCATTTGTAACTATTCCTAAAAGTTTCTCAATAAGTGCTCTATCCTTTATTTCATAAGCACCATTAAGCTTCATATTATGAATTAAATAATCACAAATTTCATCAACTGCAAAAACTTCCTTTTCTGCAATACATGGAACATTATTATCAAAGCTGCATCCATTTACAATATCTATTGCAGCCTTTTCAATATCAGCTGTTTCATCAACAACAACTGGAGGATTTCCTGCTCCTGCTCCAATTGCCTTCTTACCTGTAGACATTACTTTTTTAACTATAGCTGGTCCACCTGTTGCTACAAGCATTCTAATCTTTGGATGCTCCATCATAATATTTGTATTTCCTATGGAAGGTTCTTTAACTGTTGTAATAAGATTATCTGGTGCTCCAACCTCTTCTAATGCTTTATTTATCATTGTAATTAATTTTGTAGTAACATTTTTTGCCCTTGGATGTGGACTAAATACTACAGTATTTCCTCCAGCAATCATTGAAATTGAATTACAAATAACAGTTTCTGTTGGATTTGTAGTTGGCGTTATAGAACCTATTACTCCAAATGGACAATATTCAATTAAAGTAACCCCATTATCTCCAGTTATAGCTTCTGTAACTAAATCTTCAGTGCCTGGAGTTTTTTCAGCTGCTACTCTATTTTTAATCAATTTGTGTTCATACTTTCCAATTGCAGTTTCTTCTATAGACATTCTTGATATTAATTCTAAATTTTCTTTCTTTAAAACAACAGCTTTTATAATATCAACATACTTTTGCCTATCTTTCATAGAAGATTTTAATAATTTTTGCTGAGCAATATGGGAAGCTTCAACTGCTGCATCCATAGTATCAAAAATCCCATAAGTTTTTGATATAGCTCTTTCACTAAAATCTATATTTTTTTCATTTTTAACCTCTTGTATAGCCTGTCTAACTAATTTCTCAATTAAGCTTTCATCTATTTCCATAATTAAAATTCACCCCTTTAATAATTTCACCTAGTACAAGTAAAGTTTTTCTGTTTTAATTCCTATTTCTTGCATAAAATAACAAAGTCATTATTTTTCAAACAGCAAGCATTTGCTTCATCAAGATCAATATGCATTTCAATATCAGATTTATCAGAAACACGAATTAAAACATTTCCTAAGACTCCACGTCTCTCTCCTACAGTTTCAACTTCTACTATTTCTTTATCCTTAACTCCCATTTTTTCAGCCCATTTTGGTGTCATATGAATATGTCTTAAAGCAACGATTGTTCCTTTTGAAATTTTCACGCTTCCACATGGTCCTTCAATTTCAAGACCTGGAGTATTCTCAAGATCTCCTGATTCTTTTATTGGAGCTTTCACACCTAATCTAAAATTATCTGTTAGTGAAATCTCTACTTGACTCTTATCTCTAACAGGTCCCAAAATACGAACATTTTTAAATTCCCCTTTAGGTCCTCTTATTGTTACAGTTTCATTAGCTGCAAATTGTCCTGGCTGCTTTAAATCTGCTTTCTTAGTTAATTCATATCCTTTACCAAATAATTTTTCTAAATGTTCTCTACTTACATGAACATGTCTATTTGATACTCCAATAGGAATTTTATAATTATCTAAATCCTTCATTTTTTCTATAACTATTTTTGTAACTAATTTTACTATTTCCTCATTCTGCATTTCTACAAACTCACCTCCAATTTGCATTTTAAAAGTTTAAATAAACTCACTACATAAGTACTTTAATGCTTTTTCCTTTAAAGTTTGAACCTTATCAAGTTCTTCCCACTTGAAATTTTCATTTTCTCTTCCAAAATGTCCATAAGCTGCCGTTTTTAAAAACTGTGGCTTTCTTAAATCAAGCTGCTCTAGAATATCTGCAACAGTAAATGAGAAGGTTTCTTTAACAATTTCACTTATATATTCTTTTTTTATTGTTTCTGTGTCAAAAGTATTTATAGTAACAGCTTCTGGTTCCACACATCCAATTACATAACTTAAGGAAACTTCAGTCTTTCTAGCTAGCTTTGCAGCAACAATATTTTTAGCAACATATCTTGCCATATAAGCTGCTGAACGATCTACCTTTGTTGGATCTTTCCCTGAAAAAGCTCCTCCACCATGTCTACCTATTCCACCATAGGTATCAACCATAATCTTTCTTCCTGTAAGACCTGTATCCCCTGCCGGTCCACCTATAACAAATCTTCCTGTAGGATTGATGTATATTTTAGTATCATAACTTAGCCATTTACTATCTATGACGTTATAAATAACATCATATTGAATGGTATTTTTAATATAATCATAATCCACATCTTCAACATGTTGTGTTGATACAACTATACTTGATATCTTAATTGGGTCACCATTTTCATCATATTTCATAGTAACTTGAGCTTTTCCATCTGGTCTAAGCCAAAAAGCTCCTTCTTCTTTTCTAAGCTTTGCAAGTCTCATAGTTAATTTATTAGCTAAATCCCAGGTTAAGGGCATTAGGTTTTCTGTTTCGTCAAAGGCATATCCATACATTATTCCTTGATCTCCAGCTCCAATAACTTCTTTATTTTCCTTATTAACACCTAAAGCTATATCAGAAGATTGATTATTAATATTAGTTAATATTAGACAGGTTCTATAATTAAATCCTATATTGTCATTAACATATCCAATATTTTTAACAACTTCTCTAGCTATTCTTACCACATCAACCTTAGCACTTGATGTTATTTCTCCAGCTATCATTATTGTATTTTTAGAAACCATACATTCAACTGCTACTCTTGAATACTTATCCTTCTCTAAATAAGCATCCAAAATTGAATCTGAAATTTGATCACAAATCTTATCTGGATGGCCTTCTGTAACAGATTCTGATGTAATAAAATATTCCTTCATATTTACAACATCTCCTACTTATCTAAATTATTGTAGAGCTTTTTTGTACTGATATACTGTAGTATTTTCGTACTTCTTAAAAACCTTACTAAAATAGCTGCTCTCATTGTATCCAAGCCTAAATGCTACATCAGTAATTTTTAAATCAGTAAAACAAAAATAGCTTTTAGCCATGTACATCTTTCTCATATGTAAGTATTCCATAACACTTACATTAAATTCTCTTTTAAATATACGACTTAAATAACCTTGACTTACTGAACAATTATTAATTATTTCATTTAACCCAATTTCTTGTTCAATATGATTTTCAATATAATCAAAAACATTTTCTAATAACTCATATTTTTTTATACTATTTTCTTTAAAAATGTAATTTATCACTTTAAATATCCAAAACTCAAAAAACTTTTCATCTTTAATAAGAAATTCATCTACAGGAAAAAGCTCTTGAACTTTTTTTTCTTCCCCATATAATAAAGAAATAGAGTTAATGAGATTTTGTCCTAAATCAATAAAATATTCCTTTAAAGATTCTCTATTATCTTTATTTTCTATATATATCTTCTTAACTATTTTAGGAATGTCATAATACACTTTTTTAAAATCTTTTTCCTTTATTATTGAAAATAACTCTTCATTTTTATTGAATCTACTTTCATTATAAATATTTGTATTTTCAGTTAGATAATTTTTAAGTAAAGTTTCTATTTGCAAAAAAGATACTGGTTTTGAAATATAAGCCTTTACTTTTGTTTTTAAAGCTTCTATTGCAAATTCAAAACTGCTATATGAAGATACTATAAAAATAGTGGTTTTAGGATTTTCCTCATATATTTTTTTACTGCACTCAATACCTGATTCACCTGGCATGATAATATCCATAAATACTATATCAACTTTATTTCTTTTACATATTTCAGCTGCAAGTTCTCCATTGCCCACAGAATAGGTAACTTCAAAGCCATCTACTTTTGATATCATAACTTCTAAAGCTTGTCTCATAAGTGGTTCATCATCTGCAATTAATACATGATACATCCTAGACATTCCTTTCTTTAATTTTTTTTGGATATCTTATTAATATTTTAGTTCCCTTATTATCAACAGTTTCAATAACAGGATCATATTTTGTTCCAAATAGTGTTATAAGTTTTTTTCTAGCATTTGCCATGCTAATTTGAATAGATTCACCTTCATAATTCCCTTTAAGAAGTTTAAATTTTTCTGCTATTTTTTCTTCACTAAAGCCTGAACCATCATCAGAAATACATATAACAACATCATCTTTTTCATAATAAGATTTTATTTCTACTTTTCCACCATTAAGCTTTGTTGAAATTCCATAAAAAACTGCATTTTCAACAAAAGCCATAAGAATATTAGAAGGAATTTTTTGTCCATACATATTCTTTGATAGGTTAATAGAATACTGTAATAATTCACCATACTTAACCTTTTGAATCTTTAGATATTTTTCAACATTTTCAAATTCTTCAGCCAAAGAAATGAATCTTTTTTCATTACAGATACTTTGCTTTATAAATTCAGAAAACATCACTATCATTTCATGAGATTTAGGTGAATCTTCAATTATAGCTAAATTAGAAATAGAATTTAATACATTAACTAAAAAATAAGGATTAAGCTCTGCTTTTAAATTTGTAAGTTCATTATCCTTTAGATTATTTTCTATCTCTAATTCTTTTGTATAATCTTTTAATTCTTCTAATTCCTTTTTTAAAGAATTATTTTGAATTACCCTATAAGCCTGTTTTTCTCCAAGTTGGTTTAATATAAGTGTTATTAATTCTGCTACACTAATAAACTTTTCATATTTATATATTGGAATAGAGTTAAATAGCTCCTGCATATGTTTATCATCTTTATATTTTTTAGAATTTCCTATAACATTTTCAAGCTTTGTTACATCTGAAGGAGCATCCATACACCTTACTTGCCCACCAATAAATGCTCCTAAATAATGCCCTCTAACGATTATTGGTATTGCTATTTCAAATAGGCCACATGGACAAAAGTAAACACAATTCTTCTTTGTAATTGCAGCTTGAATTCCACCAAATGCATCAGATGATTTACAACCATATGATCCATCATCTTTATTCCTAATTTCATTACAAAATTTTGTGAAGGATGTCATTTTAGTAATTGGTTCTCCTCTATAGTCAACAGTTACAAATGCAAGTCCTGTTGCCTTTGAGATCTTTTCTTGAATATCTTCTAATGTTTCTTTACCAAATAAGTCAATAATATTAAATTTAGTAATTAAGTTCTCCTCACTTGCTTCACTATTGTCATGGATTTGGTTTTTATCATAAATTTTATTCATTTAATTCACTCCTCCAAAATGGTAGCGTATACATAGTATATTTTACCATAATGAACGCAAACTAATATGTCAAATCAAGTAATCTTTTTAAAGCATTTATATCAATAATTCTTGGGTTTGTACCTGTACAATTGTCTTTTAAAGCATTTTCAGCCATAACTGATTTTACTCTATCAAATTCCTCTTTATTTACTTTACATTCTCTTAAATTTATTGGCATATTCATAACTTTCATCAATGAAATTACATAACTCTTTAAAACCTTTACTGCAAATTCAGCACTTTCCTTCTTTTCCACCATTCCACTTTTATATACTAACTTTGCATACTTTTTTAAGATTTCAGGCTCTTGACTATTATAATCTATTACATTAGTTAAAAATATTCCATTTGCAAGTCCATGGGGAATATGAAACATTCCCCCTATCTGATGAGCAAGACTGTGGTTTACCCCAAGCCCAGCTATGTTAAATGATATACCTGCTAAATTAGAAGCTTCATGCATCTTTTCTCTTTCCCTTAAATCAGCTCCATTGTTATAACAGCTAAGTAAAGCTTCAATAACAAGTTCAACAGCCTTTTCCGCTAAAGCATCTGAATACACATTTGAATTTTTTGATACATAGGCTTCAATTGCATGAGTTAAAACATCTATACCTGTATTAGCTGTAATATTTTTAGGTACGGATAAAGTTAAACTAGCATCTAAAATCGCTTCATCTGGCAGAAGATTATCATCAAAGATAGCATGTTTTATTTTTTCTTCTGTGTCTGTAATAACAGTTGCTGAAGTCACTTCTGAACCTGTTCCACTAGTTGTTGGAATAGCTATAAAATTAACTTTATAAGAAGAGCTTTTTATTCTAGCGAAATAAATTATTCCCTTTGCAGTATCAATGGCAGAGCCTCCACCATAAGCAATAACAACATCAGGATTAATTTTTGCAATGAGTTTAACTCCTTTTACAATATTATTTAATGGTGGGTCAGGAACTACTTCATCAAAGATAGAAACATTATTACTATCATCAATAAAACTTAAAATATTTTTTACACTTCCACTTTTAACAAGAAAGTTATCACATATTATCCACACTCTCTTATTTTTTATTTCTCCTAATCGCTTTAAAGAATTCTCTCCAAAGTTTATTTTTGTCTTTATATTTATACTCTTCAACAATTCCTCCTCCTAATCTTAGGCTCTTGAAAGTCAACGGATTGAAAAACCATTTGTAAGCGAACAACGTCTTCTTCTAGTAAAATGTCTAGCTGTTGTTGTTCCTTCCCCTGTTGCTGTTGCAATAGTAAAACTTGTATCACCTTCACCATTAACTCCAATTCCTACTAAAGAAGCACCATTTTTAACAAATACAGAAGTTTGCATTACCTTTGCTGCAATGTTTAGTCTTTCAATTGATTGTGAATGAATACTTGCAGTATGTTTAAATCCTTGCTCTATTTCTAAAGCTGTATCTAATGCCACTTCAAAATCCTCTACTCTTACCAAGGGTATAAGTGGCATAAGCATTTCACTTATTGCAAAAGGATGTTGTTTAGTAGTTTCTACCACAATAAGCTTAATATTTCTATCACAATTTATACCTGCTACCTTTAAAATTTCATTTGCACTTTTTCCTTCTAAAACTCTATTTGTATTCATCCCACTTGTTAATGTAGCAGCTGTAAGCTTAAGGATTTCTTCATTATTATTTACATAGTAAACTTCATTTTTTATAAGCTCCTCTACTAATGAATCTGCTATAGAGGAAACTACCACTATACTTTTTTCTGATATACACATAACATTATTATCAAAAGAAGCACCTCTAACTATATCCCTTGCAGCCTTTTTTATATCTGCTGTTTCATCAACAATAGTAGTAGGATTTGCAGGGCCTGCCCCAATTACTTTTTTACCTGAACGCATTGCTTGTCTCAAAACATTAATTCCACCTGTTGTAACAATCATTGATATATCAGGGTGTGTCATAATCTCATTATTATCTGTAATGGAAGTTTCATTTAAAGTTACAATCAAATTATACAGTCCACATTTTTCTCTTATGGCAGCATTAATTATTTCTGTAACATATCTTGATACATTTATTGCCCTTGGATGTGGACAATGAACTACTGCGTTTCCAGCAGCCAACATTCCAATTGTATTGCTAATTAAAGTAGCACAGGGGTTTGTACATGGATGAATTGCACAAATAACACCATAAGATGATAATTCATATAGTGTCATTCCATTGTCTCCTGTCTTTACTTCTGTAATTAAATCTTCTGTTCCTGGAGTTTTATTTATGGCTAAGGTAAGCTTCTCTATCTTATCTTTTACATTCCCCATTCCAGTCTCTTCAACTGTCATGTATGCTATTTCTTCAACCCTTGATAAAAGCTTTTCCTTTATTTCTTTAATTATTTCACTACGTTCATTTAATGTAAGTCTACAATAAACCTTATATGCACCTAATGCAGATAAAACGGCATCATTAACATAGGAAAAAATGCCATTTTTGAAATCATAACTCATATTATCCTCCTTTCACACTTTGTAGATTAAAATATCTAAAATACTTTGGCTTAAGCATCAAAACTATCTATAATTCCTATAATAGCCATATCTATAGAAGCTTTTTGCTTTTGATCCTCAACACGTACAGCTGACCCTTTACATATTAAAACATAATCCTCTATACCTGCTCCAACATAATCTGCGGCTACTTCTTCCTCACCTATAAACTCACACTTAGAATTTATTCTTTTTACAACCATTAATTTGTATCCAACTAATGATGGATCTTTCCTTGTTGCTACAACATTGCCAACAACCTTTGCCATATACATATTTTAAACATTCCCTTCCTCTAGAAACTTGTAACTACTCATCCTTTTTAGGTTCTACTTTTTTTCTAGTGCTCTTTTTAGGTTTGCTTTTCTCTGGGCTTGAAACACTTTCTTTTAGTTTATCTGTATTATCAGATATTTCTACTGACTTAACTTCATTATTACTCTTTTCTTTTGAAGTATTTTCTTTAGAAATATTCTCTTTTTCTTTATTAACCTTACAAAAAGTAACTCCTACATTATTCGAAGGTCTTGGAATGACTTTAGCAGAAATAAATGAGTTATTTTCTATAGCTATTTGTTTTCCACAAGAAACTGCAGCATTTACAGCACCTACATCGCCAGAAATCTTTATAGTTATATATCCAGAACCTCTTGTATTTTCTACATCGATTATCTTGACATTTGCTGTTTTACTCATGTAGTCTGCTACTAAAATAGCATTTGATAGGCCCCTAGTTTCTACTAATCCTAATGCTTCTTTCATGTCCATCACCTCACTTCACTTTATCTTTATGGCATTTTATTTTTTCATGATGGAAATATTTAAACTTTGTGCTTTATCACGAGCCATGTCTGTTATGATATCTCCTTTATTTAAAATTATCCTATTATCTCTAACATATTGTTCAACTTCTTTTTCTGTAATAACTTTTTTAGGTTCTTTTATCTTAACTTGATTTAAGGTCATTTTATTATTTGGTATATAATTCTTTGATAAATCATTATTTTCTTTTTTTATAATAAAATCCGATATTTCAATATCAAATTCCAATAAAGTTCTATAATAATCTAGTATCTTTTTTCTATAACCAAAAGGCTCTTTTCCACTAAATTTTTCAAGACCTGATTTTAAGAATATAATTCTCTGTCCTTTTTCCATAGATTTAAAAATCCATTTTGTTTCAAAGGTATCATCAATGCATAATGCAGTTTTTACAACAACATTTCGTGAAATTTTAGGAAACACAGTTATATATTCTGTTAGTTCATGAAAATTCACATCTTTTTCATGAATAATCTTTTTACATACCTGAAACTTTTTTAAATTATTTAGATGTAAATCATTATTAATCTTTCTTGATATGACTGCATAAACTTCATATTCATTTTGACTATTTATTTCTTCAAAAAACCTCCAATAGTCACTATTCCACTCTTCTGTTAAAAGAACATAGAGTTTCTTTTTAAGACTAAAGATTTTTTCATCATTCTCTTCTTGTATTGATTGGATAGCTTTTATAACTAATTCCCTTAGTCTTTTTTCATCCAACTCCAAATATTATCCCTCCTCTATCCCTTGCACTTGGGCTTAGAGATTTAGAAATCTTCATTTTATGAAGATTTCTAAATACTTTTTACCATTTTTATTTTTCAACAAATTTAGGTAGAATTTTTTCTGTATCTGAATGAGGACGTGGAATAACGTGAATTGAAATAACTTCTCCAACAGCTTTAGCTGAAGCTGCTCCTGCATCTGTTGCAGCTTTAACTGCTCCAACATCACCACGTACCATAACTGTAACTAATCCTGACCCTATTTTTTCATAACCTATTAGATCAACATTTGCTGCCTTTACCATTGCATCTGCTGCTTCTATAGCAGCAACTAACCCTTTAGTTTCAACCATTCCTAATGCTTCTGAATTCATATAATTTGCCTCCTTGTTTTATATACTTAAATTTTATTTCTAATTTATTTATCTGCTTAGATATAAGGTGTAGTAGTTGATTTTGGTTCATCTCCTAGTGCACCTAATAATTTTTTACCTACTTCAATTGATGCTTTTACCGCTTGTCTAACAGCTCCTGAATCACCACTAAATGTTAGTATTACCTCATTTGAATAGCTAGTACCACCATTACCTGGTGAACTGTATCCTACAACATCAACATTTGCTGCTTTTACAGCTACATCAGCTAGAACTGTTCCTATTGCAGCTGGTCCTGCACAAACCATACCAAAGGCTTTTCCTAGTGGTGTATTAAAAGTTTTTTCTAAACAATAACTTGCTCTAGCTGTATATTGGAATTCTAAGTGACCTGCATCATTTCCATATACATCTCCAAAATATTTTCCAACGTTTTGAAGTGCTATTTCTACTGCACGTCTAGCATCTGATACATCTTCAGCTCCTATATATATTAAGCTTCCGTGCCCAGCTCCACCTTTAGTATCCCTTGGTAGCTCTACTGAAATCACTTCTGTATTTGTAGCTTTTACAGCATCATCAACAGCCATAATTTGTGGACCTGCACCAGTTCTTCCTCCAATAATTCCAATTGAACGATACTTTCCAAGTTTCATTACATCTGTGAGCAATGGGTCTACACTTGCTATAACTAATCCAATAGTGTCTCCAATAGCAGTTCCAACAAATTCAGTAACTCCTATATTTTCACTCTTAGAATCGCTTTTTTGATTTTGTGTAGATAACCCAAGTTCATCAGAAACTTGTTTCATTACTTTTTCAATCAATTGTTGATCCATTAAAAATCCTCCATTCTAAAATTAAATTCTTAACCACCTATTATGCAATTCATGCTTTCTCCTTCAACTATTCTTTTTAACTTCTCCACTTCTTCCTCATCTAAGTTTCCTAACTCATTCATAGAATAATCTCTTCCAAGAAGCTTGTATTTATTTTCACCATAAGTATGATATGGCAATAGATGAATTGTATTCACACTATTTAATTCTTTTGCAAATTTACATATCTCATAAATGATATCTTCACTAGAATTAAATTCTGGTATGACGGGCACTCTAACAACCATTTTTGTTATTTGAGAAATTCTCTTTGCATTTTTTAGTATTATTTCATTTGAAACACCTGTATATTTTTTATGAATATTAGAATTCATATTCTTAATATCCATAAGTGCTAAATCAATATATGGAAATACTTTTTCAATACTTTCAACTGATCCATATCCTGTAGTTTCTATTGCTGTATGCCACCCTTGTACCTTGCAAGCTTTAAGTAATTCCTTCGAAAAATCTGACTGAACTAAAGGCTCTCCACCGGATAAAGTAATGCCTCCACCAGAACGTCTATAATTTATTGAATCTTTCTTTAATTCCTTTACAACTTGCTCAACAGTCATCTTTTTTCCCTTCAAGATAAGAGCACTAGCTGGACATACATTTACACATTCACCACAAGCTGTGCAAATATCTCTATCTATAAAATCTTTATTATTTATAGAGATTGCACCTTTTTTACAAGCTTTAATACATCTTCCACAATGAATACAATTCATTTCTTGATACATTATCACAGGCTTTAAACTTTGTGATTCAGGATTACTACACCATTTACATGATAAAGGACATCCTTTGAGAAAAACTATTGTACGAATTCCTGGGCCATCATGTACAGAAAATCTTTGGATATCAAAAACAAGACCTTCCATACAATAATTAATAGTATCCATCATGTACAACTCCCTTTTTTAATTAGCAATTTATAATCGCCTACAATGTTTGTTCTGTACGACTTATAATGTTGTCTTGCACTTCTTTTGCGAGTACAACAAATTGTGCACTATATCCAGCAACACGAACAACAAGATCTTTATATTTCTCTGGTTCTCTTTGTGCAGCAAGTAGTGTTTCCCTATCTACTACATTAAATTGAACATGCATGCCTTTATGATCAAAGTAACTTCTAACAACTGAAGCAAAATTCATTAGTCCAGTATCTCCTGCAACTACAGATGGTAAGAATTTTTGATTGTAAAGTGTACCATTTGATGCAATGAAGTGATCTAACTTAGCTACTGAATTTGCTGCTGCAGTTGGCCCATTTGTATCTTTTCCAGCTCTTGGAGATACCCCATCTGCTAAAGGCTCTTTAGCTAATCTACCATCTGGTAATGCTCCAACATCTTTACCAAATAGAACATTTGCTGAAACTGGATAAACACCTGCTTGGAATTGACCGCCACGAGGGTTGGTATACTTTTCAACTTCAAAACAGTAAATTTGTGCACATTTTCTAGCTATCATATCAACTTCATCAATATCATTTCCAAAGGCTGGAGTACTATCAAGAAGTTTTCTTAAGCTTTCAAAATCGCTTGTAGCTGCCACTTCTGTTCCTTGTAATTCAGAAGTTATCTTGTTTTGAATATTAGATAAATCAACAGAACCTGCACTGCTTAATATCTTCTTAACAACTTCATATATTTGTGCTTCTGTAATATCAGAACCAATACCTGATGTAACATTAGCTTGAACACTACTACCTATAATAGAATGTCCAAAATTTGAATTTAAGGCTTGTTTCAACTCTTCCATACTTACTTTTTTATCTTCAAATACATGTTTTTGTATTGCATATACTGAGTCTCCAGTATCAGCAACACCAAAGGCTTGAGGTCCTGTAAAGTTATAGATTGCCCCACCTTCTTGAACTGATTTTCCTCTTCCAATGCAATCATCAACTAAAGCTGACAAAAATGGAAGTGGTGCTCTTTCTGCATGTGCATAATCAACACAATTATCTGCTTCAACAAGATGATAAACAAAATATTCCATTTGCCTTTTAAATGCTGCAAAAAAATCATCTACACTCTTAAATGATGTCATATCACCTGTTACAGGTCCTAACTGCTTATCTCCAACCTTACCATTGTTCAAAGTAATTTCTAATACCTTAGCAACATTAAAGAATGCTGCATCATGCCATCCTTCTGTTTTATGTGGACATTGTGGTTCAACGCATCCAATAATACAGTAATTACGAGCATCTCTTAATGTAACTCCTCTATTAACTAATGCTGGTATAATAACTTCATCGTTATACATAGCAGGTACACCTGTTCCAAGTCTTGCAACTTCACAAGCTCTTAATAAGAATTCATCTGGAGTTCCTTGCCATACACGTATTGAGAATGAAGGTGCTGGTAATTTAACATGGGCTGTAGCTTCCATACACATATAAGATAACTCATTTGTTGCATCAAGACCTTCTTCATTTTGTCCTCCAACACATAAGTTTTGGAATACAGCATAGCCTGCAAAAGCTTGTGCTGAAACTTCATCACGAGTTTTATTAATATCATTAAGTTTTATCCAAATACAATCTACTAATTCTTGAGCAAATTCTTTTGAAATGCTCTTATCTTCCTTTAAATATTTATACATATATTGATCAAAACGTCCTGGAGAAATTGAGTGTCCGCTAGATTCAATTTGAAGTAGGATTTGCACAAACCAAAATGATTGGCAAGCTTCATAGAAATTAGTTGCACCATTTTCTGGTACTCTATCACAATTAGCTGCTATTTGTAATAACTCTGCCTTTCTTATAGGGTTGACTTCTGAACTAGCCATAACTCTGGCTTTTTCTGCATATCTATGAGCAAAATTAATAGCTGCACTATATGCAATAACTACAGAATTATAGAACTGTTGCTTCTTTATATAATCAGGATCTTTTCTATCCATCTTACTCATGGCTTCAACAACTTCAGCAATGATTCCTTTAAATCCTTTTTCTAAAACTTTGCCATAGTCAACACAGACATGTCCAACTCCACCATAGAAATAATTTCCTACTGTAAATACTCCATTTGCCATACAATCTTTAGTATCTTGTGACATATAAGAATCAGCTAGCGCACTTGTTGTCTTACCTTCCCAATATTTAAATGCTTCGTCAAGTTCCCTCACTGTTTCTTTAGGAATTTGAAATGGATCTGCTATTCTTGTTCCCATAGTTTCAAATTCTTTAGCTACCCAATCATAAGAAAACTCTGGACATATTTCTGTAGAACGTGGATTTTTTGTGATTGCACCAACTACTAATTCATCATCACGAATAGTGATAGGTAAATTATTAAATATCTTTTCTGCTGCTTTTGCACGTCTTAATATAGGAGATAATCCTTCTGTTTCTTTATAAGATTCTGTAACGAGTACAGCTCTTTCTGATTCAACATATGGAACTGCTTCAACAATAACTTTTTTTAATCTCTCAACTCTTTCAGTTGGTTTTGAAAACCCTTTAGATATCATTAACTACTTCCTCCTCAATATAATTAAAAATATTTGACGTAAACTTATTGTATATTAAACGTATACATAATCTGTAATACTATCCAAACTTAATTATGGTAAAATTGAAACTAAATAAAAAAGCAAGCTGTAATCTTAAATTTTTAGACTACAGTTTGCTTATCTCTTAAAACATTCTTATAATTGTATTTTAACTTTTAACAAATCCAAGAAATCTTTCAAAATAGCTGTATTTCCTGGCCAAGCTGGTGATGTTACTAAATTTCCATCCACTATACTTTCATGAGGTTTAATATCCATAAATGTACCTCCAGCCATAATAACTTCTGGCTTAACCGTAACATACCCAGTTAACTTCTTTCCCCTTACTACATTTGCTGCTGTTAGTATCTGAATTCCATGACAAATAGCTGCAACAGGTTTATTTAAATCCATAAAATATTTCACAATATCAATAATCCTCGTATTAAGTCTAAGATATTCAGATGAACGTCCTCCTGTTATAAACAAACCATCATACTCCTCTAGCTTTATATAATTAAATGAAGCATTTAACTGAAAGTTATGTCCTAGTTTTTCTGTGTAAGTTTGATCTCCTTCAAAATCATGTACTGCTGTTTTAATATAATCCCCTTCATTTTTATCAGGGCACACTACATCTACTTTAAATCCTACCATCTCTAGTGCTTGAAAAGGCACCATAAGTTCATAGTCTTCAGTAAAATCTCCTGCCAATATTAAAATTTTTCTCATAATTATCTTCTCTCCTAAACTTGTAAATTTTAAACTTTTTTATTGTAAATTCTAGACTTCATTATTTTCCCAGGGCATTATATCTCCACTTTCTTTTAAATGATCAATAAGTTCTGCTATTCCTTCCCCAGTATATGAACTAATATGAAAAATTCTCTTACAGCCCGCTAACTTAAGCCAATTCTCCGCTAAATCCGGTCTTGAATCTTCTTGATCAATTTGAGTTACAATACCTATAACTTCCCTTGTTGCTCCTGCCACAATATTAGGGCTATAAAGAGAATATTCTTCAAGTGAACTCATTAAAAGTCCAACTACATCTGCTTCATAAGAATATACTATAAGAGCTCTTGCTAGTGTTTTATTTTCTGCATATTCCCCTGGAGTATCAATTATAACATCAAAGTTATTTACATATTGAGTCTTATGATATGTTATCTCTTTCCCTTTTAAAGCTTGAGTTAATGTGGTTTTACCACAGCCTGTCCTGCCCACCAGCATAATTTTTCTCATACTCCACCTACGCTTTTGTTATATTGCAAACTTCAAAGCCTAATACATCTTTAGAATAACTCAAAACAGATTCAAAAGCTACAGATACATCAGAAATCCTACCTGTAATAATTAAAGTTCCACTAAATCTATCAATAAATCCAATATCTATGGAAGCTGCTTTTATTGCAATATCTGCTGCAATTATCGCTGTTTCACTTGGAGTAACTGTTAAAACTCCAATGGCAGATCTATTATAATCAATCTTAGGATCCAATCCCAGCTTTTTATAAATAATGGAATCTGGACTGGCAATGACATGTGCCATTGTAATCTGCTTTCCTGGAACTGTTTCTTGAATAATTCTCATTAGTTGATTTTTGCTTATTTGTATATCATTCTCTTTCATATCAAGACTCCTCTTCTAAACGAATTACAATATATGTATATTAATCTATATTATCATAAGTCCAATCTTTCTTATTAATACAATAATGACTAGATTCATGTAATTTTGAATATAGTTTGAAATTTACATGTAATCTACACTATTACATAATATAATTATCTAAGTGATTATAGACTTGGAGTGATTAAAATGATTAATGAAAATATAGTAAATAAAATAACAGAAACTTTAATTACCTCTTTGCAATCTAATACTCTTAATTTAAAAATAGCTAAAGAAATAATTACAAAGGCTGAAAAAAAAGCTGAAGAGTTAAAAATTCCTGTTGTCATTACAATTGTTGATGAAGGTGGTAACTTAGTTGCTGCTCACAGAATGGACGACTCCTTATTAATAAGCATTTCTGCATCCTTCAATAAAGCATATACAGCAATAGCATTAAAAATGCCAACTGAACAGCTTTATGATTTAGTCCTTCCTGGCAAACCTTTTTATGGATTAGAGTCTATAGAAAATGGTAAGATTTGCGTCTTTGGTGGTGGAATTCCTATAGAAAGAAATGGGCGTTTTATTGGTGCTATTGGTGTTAGTGGTGGCACAACTGAACAGGATATTCTAATAGCTAAAACAGCATTATTATAAAAACTTATAACATTAAAATTTAATAAATAGATAAAAGAGGTACATTTCGTGTAGAAAAACACGAAACATACTCTTTTTTATATGAATTTATAAATACTAAACTAAAAATGTAATTTTGAAGTTCTATAAATGGCTTAAAAGCGTTAATCTTTTGAACTTCGTAAAAGGAGATTTAGCGAATTAAAAATTCTCCAGTAATAAAACTTTATCTAAACAAATAGAGTTTGAAATAATGCAAAAGTAACATTTTTTATATTAAAAGCCATTACTCTTGGAGTAATGGCTCAGACCGTTGACAAGGGGATGTATCAGATTGGAGTGAAAAAACTTCAATATGATATATCCTTTTTTACTAAATATAAATTTTATTCATG